>DASVEU010000022.1:0-6755 GCA_036380395.1 Gaiellaceae bacterium | reverse complement strand
GCGCTCGCTCCGGCGACGATGTCCCACGCGGCGACCGCTGGCAAGGTCAGCGAGGCGATATCGCGCCGCGGCACGCTGCTGAAGGCGGCGAACCTGAGCACCCGGGCCGGCGTGGTCCGGTATCTGCGCGCGATCGGACTCGATCCGCGCGGCCTCGTCATCCAGAGGGGCGCTCGAAACTACGCAGGCCCGAATTGCCCGGGGGCGGGTTGGGCATGCGCGTCGACCGCACACCCGGTCGTTCAGATCGCGGCGGCCGGCGGCAGGAACACGTTCTTCTGCACCACCGGAAGCTGTGCGGTCGTGCAGGCGACAAGGTCCGGGACTGCAACGAAGACGACGAGGCCCCTAACGGCCGCTGCTGCACCGAACAAGGCGATCTGCATCAAGACGACCGGATTGGGCCAGTCGTGCTCGATCAACCAGAAGAGCGCGACGGACAACATGGCGATCGTCTTCGAGAATGTCCCCAAGGCGTCGGGCCTCACCCAAACGGCCTCGCTTGCGGCCCAGATCACCCAGCAGGCGACTGGCGCTTCCAACTCGAACTTCGCCTGTGTCTACCAGGCCGTCAGCATCGACGGCACGACGAACGTGTCCGGCAAGAAGGGCACACCCGTGACCGTGACGCTGAATGCCCATCAGTCGGTCGCGATTACTCAGGACGCCCACGGCGGTGGCAACACGCTGCAAAGCGCGACGCTGGCGGGCGCCTGTGATTCCGGTAATCCGCTCACGCAAAGTCAGACACTCAGTTCGACCGCCACGGGTTCGAGTTCGATCACGCAGAACGAGAACGACGCGGACAGCGGACCGAACGTGTCACTCGACATCAAGCAGAACCAGAGCGCCGGGTACTTCGGAGACGCAGCAACTACCGGTCTGAACAAGGCGGCGTTCTCTCAGACCAACGTTCTGACCGCGATCGCGAACACGCCGGGACCAAGCGTGAGTCAGACCCAAAGCTCGCCGAGCGGCGGTATTTCGGCCAACGTGAATCAGTTCAGCCACGGCAAGTCGACCGCCAACGCAACACAATCCGAGACGCAGTGCGCGCACGCTCAGACCTCCGGGTCTCCGACCTGCACCGCGGGAAGCCCACCGTCGTATTCCCTGACGCAAACGCAGTACGGGCCGGTGAAAAACGCGGCGGGCAAATCGGCAACCGCGGCGTCGCGCTCGTTCGCATTTGTCAGGAAAGACCCGGGCTCGACCCAGGGCGACAACTCCCAGGACACGTTCACGATCAACCAGAGCTCGACGCAGAGCAACGACACGGGCCAGAACCAGATGAACGAGGTGCAGGGCGCCTGCACTACGTCTGGGAACTGCACCTCGACTCAGACGACGAACGAGAACGGCCAGCAGACGCAGACCACTCAATCAGGACAGAACGTCAACAGCAGCATCAACTGCCCCTCGGGGTCGTCCTGCACGGCGACCGCGCCGCCGACGCCGATCATCGACTCCGGCCCCGATGCGTCGACGACGTCCACCTCTGCAACGTTCACGTTCCACGACGCCGACCCGACGGCGACGTTCCTCTGTCGGCTCGACACCGGCGGTTACTCACCCTGCTCCACTGGGCAGAGCTACACGGGCCTGAGCGCCGGCTCGCACACGTTCTACGTCAAGGCGACAGACCAGTACGGCAACGCAAGCGCTCCTGCGACGTACAGCTGGACAATCGCGAGCGGTGGGAGCGCGAACGTCTTGGTGGCAGGGACGGGCGACGTTGGATCGACCGTGCCGAACGACAACCTCACGCAGCAGCTCACGAGCGCCGGATACTCGGTGACCGAGTCGGCCAGCCTTCCTGCGGATCTCAGCACGTTCGGCCAGGTGTGGTGGATCGCTTCCAACGCACCGACATCAGGCGAGCAGAATCAGCTGATCGACTTCGTGAAGAGCGGGAGAGGCGTCTTCCTCACCGGCGAGCGTCCCTGTTGTGAGGCACTCAACGCGGCCGATCAGTCGATAGTGAATTCGGTGGTCGTGGGTGGTGGCATCACGGTTGGAGGCCAGGGCGACGTTTGTAGCTGCAACACGCCGTTGCCTGTGAACCCCGACGTCGTCGGCAACGTCGCAAACCAGCCGTTCACCGTTACGACGTGGCAACCTGCGGCACCAGGCGGTATGGCAAACGTACCGGCCTCGTCCGTCTTCGCCTATTACCAACCGGGCGATCTCTCGACGCGGCAGGTCGCTGCAGCAGTCTGGGATCGATCCAGCATCACGGGGAACGGTCGTCTGGCGGTGTTCATGGACATCAACTGGACCGAGCCCACATACCGCGCTACGAACTGGTCCGACGTAGCGGAGAACGTTGCCTTCTTCCTGTCAGGCCTTGGTAGTCCGCCTAGTCCGCCGGGCCCATGAGAGAGAGCCCTGCCAACCTCGTTCCGGAGGGGCTGCGCCCTACGCCGCGCGATCACAGGCGGCTCCTGCCCGGCCTGCTGCTCGCACCGCCTCGGGCGGCGCAAGCAGGCGCCAGGTAGGTCGCTTTAGAGAGTGGAGGGGCCGGCGGCCGCCGGCCCCTCCACGAGCTCCACGAGCTCACGGTCGATCGCGTCGCGCCGCGTCGTGGCGCCGATGCGCACGAACATGGCCCGCGCCCGTTCCAGCTCCGCGCGCGCGCCGGTGAGGTCGCCGAACGTGCGCAGCGACAGGCCGAGCGCCATCCGTGCATCGGCGAGCTCGAGCGGCATCTCCAGCTCCTCGATCAGCCGCAGTGCCTCCGCGAACGCAGTCGAGGCCGTCGTCGCCTCGCCCGTCGCCGTGGCGACGCTCGCCTCCGCCAGCAGCAGCGACGAGCGCGCGCCGGCATCCTCCTCGGGCAGGTTGCGCGCGGCGAACGCGACCAGTTCGCGTGCGTCGTCGAGCCGCTCCTGCGCGACGAGCGCTTCGACGAGGAACCGATACGCCTCCACCACGACCCAGCCGCCGATCTGGAGGGCGGCGGGGACCGCCTCGCGCAGCCACGTCTCCGCGTCTTCCGGCCGGTCGTCCGCGAGCGCGAAGAGCGCCAGACCTCGCACGAGGTTCTGCACCTGGAAGTACGTGTCGCCGGTTCGCTCGAACCACTGGCGGGCCTGCCGGCACAATCGCTCGCCCTCCTCGGGGTCGCCGCGGTGATACGTGATCATCCCCAGCCACGACGTCGCCTCAGCCTCAACGCGGTGGCTGCCGAGCTCGCGGGCGAGCTCGAGGCAGCGGCGGAGCTCCGTCTCCGCCTCCGCGAACTCGCCGCGGTTCAGCAGGATCGCCGCGAGCCGCAGGTGGCCTTCGGCGACGAGCGGGGTGTCGTCGATTTCCTCGGCGGTCGCGACGCCGGAGCGCAAGCTGTCGATCGCGCGGTCGTGCTCGCCGTCGAAGTCGGCGACGAGCGCCGCGAGCACGAAGGCCACCTTGCTCCGGAGAACGGCGTTACCGGTGTACTCCGCGAGGCTCTGCGCCTCGGCGAGCCGGCGGTGCGCCTCGGCCGCTTGCCCCTGCCGCTGGTCGATGTCGCCGAGCAGGAGCAATGCCTCGCACTCGACGTCCGTGCGGTCGAAGCGCGACGCGGCCTCGGCGACCTCCACGAGCTCCTCGCACGCCTCCTTCAGCCGGCCGAGCATCATCATGATGTCTGCGCGCCGGAGGCGGAGGTCGAGCTGTACTCCGGGATGCTCGTCGCGAAGCACGTCGAGCGCCCGCGTGTAGTACCGCTCTGCCTCGTGGAGCCCTTCCCTCCGTTCGGCGCGGCGGGCGGCGTTGGCAAGCGCTCCGGCCGCCTGCAGCAGCGGCGGCTCGATCGGGCTCCGGGCCACCTCGCGAGAGAGGCGGCACGCCTGCTCGAGGTGCCAGGCGACGATCTCGACGAACTCGTCGGCGCTTCCTGGGAGGATCGTCACCCAGTCGGAGAAGCGGACGTGGAGCTCCGCGCGTCGGCCTTTCGGGACCTGTCCGTACGCGACATCCCGCATCAGGATGTGCTTGAACGCATACTCGTCCTCGCCTGCGACCGTCGAGATCTCGCTGTGCAGTACGAAGTCCCGCCGCTCGAGCGTCTCCAGCCCCACGTGGGGATCGGGAGGCGGCCCGCCGTCCTCGACGCCGAGGTGGGCGACCGCGCCGGCCCAGAAGACCGCGCCGACAACGGAGGCGTTATGCGCCAGGCGCTTGTCGCCTCCTTCGAGCCGGTCGAGCCTCGAGCTGATCAGGCCCTGGACACTTGTCGGGACGGGTAGCTCCCCCATCTCCTCGCTACGCCAACGCTCCGCGTCGACGAGGCCGCGGTCGCGCAGCATCCGCACCGTCTCCTCGAGGAACAGCGGATTTCCCCCTGCGTTCGCCATCAGCGACGATGCGAAGGGCGTCTCGACGAGCGAGGGGTCGCCAAGCAGATCGGTGAGCAGCGCAGCCGCCTGCTCGCCGTCGAGCGTGCCGAGCTCGATCGTCCGCCGCCGGCCGTCCGTGCCGAGGAACCCGGGCGACGTCTCGGCGAGCTCGGGCCGGGTCGAGCAGACGATCGCAAGCCGCGATTCTGTGTCGTCGGTCGCGACGATGTAGGCGATCAGGTCGAGCAGCGTGGGCTCGGCCCAGTGGAGATCCTCGAGGATCAGCGCTGTGGGCTCCTGTGCCGCGAGCAGCTGCAGCATGCGACGGATCCCCCAGTGCAGCTCGCCCTGCGAGATCTCCGCGGCGGCGTACGTGCCGTGCGGCGTCGTCGGGCTGCCGATCAGGTTCGACAGTGCCGCCGCGATCGTCCGCAGCTCGTCGAGGTCGTCGGTCGGAAGCGTCTTGAGGAAGTCGTCGAGCCTGCCCGCGATCGTCTCGCGGTCGTCGCTCTGGAGGATCCCCGCCGCCGACTTGACGACGTCCGTCACCGGCCAGTACGTGATCCCCTCGCCGTAGGGCAGGCATCGCCCCCAGTGGACGCGCCCCTCCTGCCCTGCGTGCCGCGCGAACTCCGCCAGCAGGCGGCTCTTGCCGATTCCCGGCGGGCCGACGATCGTCACGAGGCTGGGCCGGCGCTCGGCGATCGCGGTGCTCCACACCTCCGTCAGCGCGCTCGCCTCACGCTCGCGGCCGACGAACGTGACGGCGTCGGCCGCGGGCATGTGGGCCTCCTCCTTCACCTCGACCGCCTCCCAGACGCGAACCGGCTCCGACTTGCCCTTCGCGGCGATCGGCTCGGCGTCGCGGTAGTCGATCGCGTCCCGCGTGGCCGTGTACGTCAGCTCGCCGACAAGGACGCCGTTGACCGGCGCCGCCGACTGGATGCGCGCGGCGGTGTTCATCACGTCACCCGAGGCGACGCCCTCGCCCTCACTCGCGCGCGCGCCGACGACGACGAGCGCTTCGCCCGTGTTGACGCCGACGCGGACCTGCAAATCGAGCCACTCGTCCTCGGCGTTCAGCTCGTCGATCGCGCGGCAGACGGCGAACGCCGCGCGAACGGCTCGCTCCGGATCGTCCTCGTGCGCGACCGGCGCGCCGAAGAGCGCGACAACTGCGTCGCCGATGAATTTCTCGACCGTGCCGCCGAAGCGTTCCAGCTCGGTCCGGAGGCGGACATAGTAGGGCGCGAGCCGCGCGCGGACGTCCTCCGGGTCCATGTTCTCGGCCTTCGCGGTCGAGCCGACGATGTCCGTGAAGAGGACCGTGATGAGCTTCCGCTCCTCGGTCGTCGGCTGCGCAGCGAGCGGCGCGCCGCACGCGAGGCAGAATTTCGCGACGTCCGGGTTGTCCTGTCCGCAGCTCGCGCAAATGGGCATGCCGCGAGTGTCGCTCTGCCGTCCAGGCTCCGCAAGGCGGCCGCCGCCGGTTGAGCCACACCGGCGCTGCCTGAGAAGCGCTTTTTGATGACCCAGGCCCCGACGCCGGTGCCGCCGATCGGGCCGGTCTAGCCGCGACGGTGACGAAGGTTCTGGATCAAATCGATCGAGGCGAGCGTGACGCACATCTCGCCGAAACCCTCCCCGCGCTCAAAGCGGAACAGGGTGCTTCAACGGTGGACGGGGTGAGCGCGTACTCCTTCCTCGGAGATCTGGATCGTCTGCTCGGCCTGTGCTCCGCCCACCGATGTACTCGAGCTGCCTCCGCAGCGCCCAGGAGCAGCGAGGTCGGGAGGAGAGCGAGCAGGCGGCGCATCGCTTCCTCTTATGGAGTAGGGATGCCGTTCGGTTTCCGCGATACGGTGTGGCCGCAGCGGGCCCGTAGCTCAGCTGGTTAGAGCAGCGGACTCATAATCCGTTGGTCCCTGGTTCGAATCCAGGCGGGCCCACTCCGAACTCCCTGGAACTGCGGATTTCTGCGGCTGGGAGGGCTTGAGTCGATCCCCTTTTGCAAGCAGTTTTGCAAGCAATCTCTCGGTAGATTCGGGCAATGAGCCGCATAGTGGCCTGCTTGGTGCTCGCGGCACTTCTTTCTGGGTGCTCGGGTGGAACACCGTCGGCACATACAGCGTCCCGCAGGTCGGCACGTCTGCGTGAGGGTCGCGCACGGTGCCGAGCTTATGCGGGACGCGGGTCGCTACCGGTTAGGGGTACGGGTTGGGGTTCGTCGTGGTGGTCGTGGTGGTCGTGGTGGTCGTCGAAGGAGTGGGAGCCTTGACGACCGCCGCCCCCTTGGCAGAGACGGCGTACCACTTGCCGCCAAAGGCGACGTTGCCCTGGCCGTTTGTCTGACCGGCCTTCTTGTCGAGCGCGAAGACGTAGAGGGGGTGTTCTTTGTAGGTGACCTGCACGCTGCCGTTGCTACGCCTGGTCGTG
>DASVEU010000021.1:0-3639 GCA_036380395.1 Gaiellaceae bacterium | reverse complement strand
GGCTGCATCTCGAGGACATCGCTCAGCTTCGTGGCGACGCTGTCGAGCGAGGGCGCGTCGAAGGCCATACACATTCGACGCTCGGTGCCGAACTGGTTGATCAGCAACGGATGCGAGGAGCCCTTGACGTTTTCGAACAGGAGCGCGGGGCCGCCGGCCTTGACCGTGCGGTCGGTGATCTCTGTGATCTCACGGTCAGGATCGACCTCGGCGGCGATGCGGACGAGCTCACCCTCGCGCTCTAGCAGCGCGATCCACGCGCGCAGGTCTGCAGGCGGGGCCACGCCGTCAGTCTATGGCGCACATCCGGGTCGCAGCCTCCTCGAGGGAGAGTGACCCACCCGCCTCGCGACCTGTTTCGAACGCGGCGTCGGCCAAAGCCAGCACTTCGTGCTGAAGCCGATCGAGGTCACGCGGCCACGGGCCACCCGGAACGAATGCGGCGGCCGCCTCGACGGTACCCCAGACCCGTCCGGCGTCCTCCGTCCGCGAGTCATGCAGAAGTGTGAGCGCGTACTGGCTGAGGTACCACGAGAGCCCAACGCGATCACCGAATTGAAGGGCCAGATCGACAGCCTCGTGCAGAAGTCCCTGGGCGTCGGCGATGCGATCGTCCGCGATCGCCACCTCCGCGAGTGCACTGAGCGTCCCTGCCCGCCACCAGCGCCAGCGGATCTTGCCTGCGAGCTCGGCGCTCTCCTCGAGGAGTGCCCGTCCTCGCTCGCGGTCACCCGACTGGAGGGCGATCGCGCCGAGCAGGGCGAGCGGCTGCGCAGCCCCCTTATCGTTCGCAAGTAGTCGATGAAGCTCGAGGCTCCGTTCACTGAGCGCACTCGCCTGCTCGATGTCGCCCCGGTGGAGCGCAAAGATCGACAAGCGGTGCAGCAGCACCGCAATGCCGTGTTCGTCGCCGAGCTGCTCGTACTCGGCGAGGCTCTCCTCGCAGAGGCGCTCGGCGAACTCGAATTCGCCGGCGAAGTGTGCGGAGCTGCCGAATGACCGGAGTGCTCGAGCACGCAAAAGCGGCGGGGCTCCGTCCGCATGCTCGAGGAACGCGGTGAACCAACGCATCGCCTCGGTGGTGTAACCAAGGACCCAGAACTGCTCCAGAGCAACCAGGAGGTCAAGGCCGAAATCGGTCTCGCTGGTCTCCAGCGCCCAGGCGAGGGCGACGCGAAGGTTCGGAGCCTCGGGAAAGACGATCTCCGGGCGCTGCTCGTCCGGTACATCCGTATCGAGGCAGGCGCTCAGCGCGACCGAGTGGTAGTACCTGGCGTGCCGCGCGCGGAGCTCGGCCACGTCATCGAGCTCGGCAAACCGTTCGAGTGCCAGCTCCCGGATCGTCTCCAGCATGAGGAACCGATTACCGGCGAGCGCTTTCACGAGACTCGCCTCCACCAAGGCATCAAGCGTCTCGACTGTGCAGCCGGCGACCTGCTCTGCGGCGTCGAGCGAGAATGTGCCCGCGAACACTGCCAGCCTGGCGAAAAGCGCGGACAAGTCGTCGGGCAAGAGGTCGTAGCTCCATTCGATCGTCGCGCGCAGCGTGCGCTGGCGCTCAGGTGCGTTCCGCGCGCCCCCGGTCAGGAGCGGCAGACGCCGATCGAGCCGATCGAGGAGTGCCGCGGAGTCGAGCGAGCGCAGCCGCGCAGCAGCAAGCTCGACGGCAAGCGGGAGCCCGTCGAGCCGCCGACAGATCTCCTTCGCGTGCTCGTCGGGGGCGAAATCTCGCCGCACGGACCGGGCGCGCTGCACGAGCAGCTCGACTGCGTCGCTCTCGGGCAACGGGTCGACTGCGAACTCGCACTCGCCATGGACACGAAGCGGCGCGCGGCTTGTCGCCAGCACTTTCGCGGAGTCGCCCGCTTCGAGGAGCGCGGCAACGTCAGGGGCCGCGCCGAGCAGATGTTCGAAGTTGTCGAGCAGCAGGAGCGCTCGTCGGCCGGCCAGCTCTTCCAATCGGGGAACGCCGGTGGTGCGTGAGATTGCAGGCCGGACCAGCTCCGGAGCAGAGAGGGCGGCTAGCGGAACGAAGAACACGCCGCCGGGAAAGTGCTCCAAGAGCTCAGCTCCCACCTGCAGGCCCAACCGCGTCTTGCCGCTTCCCCCGGGGCCGGTCAGGGTGACGAGCCGTTCCGAGTCCATCAGGATCGCCGCCAGCTCGGCGAGCTCTGTCTCACGACCGACGAGCGGGTTCGACGCGACCGGAAGGTTCGTCGTGTTGAGGCTCTTCAGCGGGGGGAAGTCGTCGTCGCCGAACTGGTAGATGCGTTCGGGCGCGGTGAGGTCCTTGAGCCGGTGATGACCAAGGTCGCGTAGCCCGTGGGCGCGCGCGAGGTCGCGCGTCGACTGCGAGACGAGGATCTGTCCGCCGTAGCCGACCGCCGCAATGCGAGCCGCGCGATGGACGTCGATGCCGACGTATCCCTCGTCGGTGACGAGCGGCTCGCCCGTGTGGAGCCCAATGCGCACGCGGATCGGGCCGGGCTCGAGCGCAGCCTGCCCGTCGGCAGCCGCAGCAAGTGCGTCCGAGGCCCTCGCGAAGGCGACGAAGAACGCGTCTCCCTGCGTATCCACCTCGACGCCGCCGTGCCGCATGAAGCATTCACGCAACGTCTTCCGATGCTTGCCGAGCGCGTCGGCGTAGGCGTCGCCCAGCTCGTGCAACAGCCGCGTCGAGCCCTCGACGTCGGTGAAGAGAAAGGTGACGGTGCCGGTGGGCAGCTCGGCCACACGGTGATGATGCGCCGACTCGAGGCGAAGGTCTAGCGGCGCCGGTGGCGCAGCCAGTGCGAGGTCTCGCCGAGGACGATCACGCCGATGAAGATCAGGCCGACGATCAGCATGCCCGTGATGACCTTCTTGCCCTCGGTCGCGGCATCCTCGACTGCGAGCAACTGGAGCAGCGCAAGCATCGGCGTGACTCTAACTCAGGCGCGCGCGATGGGTCGCCAGTGCACTCTCGACGGCAGCGTCGCCCGCCCGAGTCCGGGCGAGACGCTCGAGCGGACCGGGATCGTTGTCGAGGCGAAGACACGACCGGCCGTCATCCAGCTCGCCACGGCCAAGGGCCGCGGCAGTTGCCGCCCACACCGGCCCGTCACCAGCAATTTCTTCGGCACGCAGGTACGCGCAGAGCGCAATCAGTTCGGCGAGGTCGCTGACCGCCTCGACCGTGCCGCCCTCTTCGACGCGCACAAGGCCGTGTGCATAGAGGTAGTCCCCGAGGAGCAGCGCTGCGTCCTGGTCGTCCGGGTCGAACAGGCGCGGGCGGCCGTAGTGCAGGAGGTACCCCTCGTAGATCGTCTCGATCCCGAGCGCGTACCGCGGTTCGCCGAGTCGGGAGAAGACCGGATTTCGTTCTTGCTCCTCGCGCGGGCGCAAGGCGGCCGTCCACAGGGCGCTCTCCTGCCCCGCGTCCGCGGCGATCGTGTCCCAGAGATCAGCCGTCGAGATCGGCAACGGCCTGAATGGTGCGGTCGATCTCCTCGTCGCCGTGGGCGAGCGAGACGAACATGGCCTCGAACTGGCTCGGAGCGATGTAGATCCCACGTTCGAGGAGGTGGCGGAAGAGCGCGCCGTAGCGTTCGGTGTCCGAACGCTGAGCGTCGTCGAAGTTGCGCACGGGCTCGTCGGTCA
>DASVEU010000020.1:0-5174 GCA_036380395.1 Gaiellaceae bacterium | reverse complement strand
CGAGACGAAGAGCAGGTGTCGGTCGGCGGTGCGCTGATCCCTTCGGTCCGGCTCCGGCTGATCGGCGGCCGGCGCGACCGGGTGTCCCCCTTCGTCGGCGTTCGGCGGCGCCTCGTGTTCCGCGCCGCGGCTGAGGTCCGCATGAGCTGGTTGGGCCTCGACCGGTCCGACGTACCTCTCGAGTCGGTCTCGCCAGTCACCGTTCGAACGCGGATCTTCCTCCGCGATCCCGGAGGTTCCGGGGACCGAGGCGGACCGCGTCCCGGAGCCGGCGAGCGACCGTCCCTCTACCGTCAGCACGACGGCCCGCTTGTCGGGAACGACCTTCGCCACGGTTGTGATCGGCAGCAGACGCCGACGCCAGACAAAGAAACCTTCCCGACGGATCGCGATTCGGTCACTCGCCGCGCCGGCGAGTTCGATGAACGCCCCCATGCGCGTCCCCTCCCGGTCGAACACCGCGTAGCCCCGCGCCGTTGCGAGCATTGCTCGAATCTGCTCCGGATCGCCCCCTGTCGACATCGCGTCAAGCGTACTCCGCGTGAGCCGACGCTCTGGCGAGGACTGCGGAGTCCGCTCCGAACGTTTGGGGTAGAGGTAGGGAACCACCGCAACCGGAGTTCACTACGAATGGAGGGTGAGCGATGAGCGAGAACGAGCAGCCAAGCAGAATCGAGACGTTCCTTTACGACGCCGACGGCAACCGCACGGAGGACGAGAGCGTGGCGGTGCGCGGCGAGGTCGTCGAGTTGGACGCGGCGGGCCGCGTCATCGCGAGGCACGCACACGATGATCTCGGGTGGGTGGTCGATCCAAAGTCGCTCGAGGGCGATCCGGGCGAACTCGCGACCCGCCCGAAGCACGAAGCGACCTGATGGCTCGTCACTGAGGCGGTCCGCTGCCGAGCGTGACGCTCGTGCTGTGACTCGCACCCGACGCATCGACATATGCGACTGTGATCTTCGCGCCGGGCTTCTTCGTGAGCACGAGCGCCGAGACCGCCGCGGGCGACGAGACGGAGTGGCCGCTGATTGCGATGATCACATCGCCCGCGACAAGGCCTGCGGAAGCGGCCGGACCGCCGGTCACGACGCCGGCTATCAGAGCACCAGACACGGACGTGCCGCCGAAGCCCGGACTGTTGGGCTCGACCTCGATGCCGAGGAACGCCGTCGCGCCGATGTGGACTGTCGAGGACGCTTTACCCGAAGAAATCGCGTGGGCAATCGCCACCGCTTTCGCGATCGGGATTGCGTACGCGTCCGTTGCGGAGATGCCCTGGAACCCGAATCGCGACGACGCCGCCGTGTCCATGCCCACGACCTGGCCCTTGCTGTTGACGAGTGGGCCGCCCGAGTCGCCCGGCTGGACCCCTGCGTTCGTCTCGATCAGCCCGGTGAGCTGCTCGGAGCCACCCGCGTCGTCCGACGCCGTGATCGACTTGCCGAGACCGGTCACTGTGCCGGTCGCTGTGGTGATGCTGCCGTTACCGCCCGCGTTGCCGAGCGCCCTCACCGTCGCGCCGATGGAGAGCTTTGCCGAGGTGGTCGAGACGGTCTTCAGATTGGAAGGACCCTGCAACTGAAGGAGGGCAACGTCGGCGGTCCGGTCATAGCCGAGAACTCGTGCCTTGTAGGTGTGGCCCGTCTTCGGGACGACAACCTTGATGGTGGTCGCGCCGCTGATCACGTGGTTGTTCGTCAGCACCTCGCCCGACGATGTCAGCACCATCCCCGTCCCGGCGGCCGCATTGCCTTGATAGGCGAGATTCGTGTCGATGACGACTACGCCGCCGCCGATCGGCTTCGCCGACCCGTGCGCGAGAGCGATTCCCGCCCCCACCGACGCGGCGAGGAGTGCAACCACGACGAGAAGGACAACTCTCTTCGGAAGTTTGCGAATGATGTTCATGCCGTTAGTGGTACCTGGCGTTGCTAAGAGCTTCATGAACGGCTGCTAAGACCTTTATGAGCTTGTGCTCAACCCGCCGCCCCGCCGAGCGCGGCGCTGACGGCGGCGATGATCGCGCCGGCAAGCGCGACGGAGACGAACGAGCGAAGAAACCCGCTGCCGAAGAAGCGCGAGCGGATCCACGCAAGCGTCGTGAGCTCGAAAGCGATCACCACGACCGCGACGATGAGCGCGGCGCGGTACTGCGGGATCAGGAACGGCAGCGTGTGCAGGATCCCGCCCAGAAAGGTGCCGGCCCCGGTGATCGAGCCTCGGAGGTACGAGTTTCCACGACCGGTCAGCTCGCCGTCGTCCGAGAGTCCCTCGGAGAAGGCCATGCTGACCCCCGCGCCAATCGCGGTTGCCAGCCCGGCGAAGAATGCGTATTGCGGCCGGTGGGTTGCGAGCGCGACGGCGAAGATCGGTGCCAGCGTCGAGAGCGATCCGTCGATGAGCCCTGTCATCGCCGGCTGCGCGCGCTGGAGCAAGAACGACTTGGCAGAGTCGGCCTGAGCGGGAGCGACCGCCGTTGCGGCCGACATCAGCGCGCGATCTCGAGTGCGAGCTCCGGCGGGCAGCCGCGTGCAACCAGCGCTGCGATCTCGTGCCAGTCGACGAGCCCTGCGAATGTCTCGGCGAGGACACGGCGCAGGCCGAGGCGGCGTAGCTGCTCGGCACACCAGGCGTGGATCAGCAGCTCCTCGTCGGTCGCGTACTCGACGAGCTCGGCATTTGAAATCAGGATCGGCTCCATCGGTCTCTCCCTCCCGAATCGAGGTTTGTTCGGCTGGTGGAACGATCGCGGCGACAAGCATCTCCCGCATCGACGCCAGCAGCGATCTTCGCGCAGTGCTAGCGGAACCTTGCGACTTCCTGCTACCTGCAATGCGCAGCCGCGAGTTTCCGGGGAAGCCGGGTAGTGGCGGCTACCTCGTAGTTCGAATTTGCGTACTCGCCCCAAGCCCAGATGGATGGTCGCTGTGCTGACGCACGAGGACTACGCGGCGATTCTTGCGAGGCCACTGCAACTCTGACAAGGAGGGAACACGATGTCCTTCAACTCGTACGTTCGCCCGCGCACCTTGCTTGCCGGCGTGGCGGCGCTCGTCGCCGGCGTAGCCGTTTGGCTCGTGCTCGCGAACGGCAACGCCGGGGCGGCCGGCAAGGCGGCCTCGACGACCACAACCGGTACCACAGCGGCACCCACCACCCCGCCTGCGCTCGGTGGGTCAGACACGAACCTCTACCCGTTCGGCGCCCCGGCCGGTGGCGTCGCGATCAAGGTGCCGGCGCCTCCTACCGAGCCGACGCTCTCGCCGGCGTACACGACGAAGACGACGACCCGCATCTACGGATCGGATCCGTTCGAGGAAGCCGTCTCGGTCACGCAGCACATCTGGCCGGCCGTCGTCCCCTTGAACAACCCGAGCGAGAACAACAACGATCCGGACCGGCCGTGGGGCGTCACGCTCGTCACGCCCGACGATCCGCTGACGGGGATCACGGCGACGCCGCTGATCCACTTCCCGGACGACGCGCCCATCCTCTACGTCACGAAGAACGGCATCCCCGAGATCACGCTCAACGAGCTCAAGCGGCTCGGCGACACCGGGATCTCGCGGTTCAACAACGTCGACGCGTTCCTCGTCGGCGCGGCAGCCAATTCGGGCGTCGAGGCGAAGCTCAAGTCGATCGGCCTGAAGTACGTGGAGGTCAAGGGCGGAGACATCCCGACGCTCGCCGACAACGTCGACAAGCTGTACGGCTCGATCGAAAACCCCGACACGGGCGTGCCCACGATGCCCGGTTACAACGTCGCGATCGGCTCGATGGACGGAAAGGACTGGCAGTACCTGCTCCCGGCCACACACTGGGTCGCGCACATGCCGACAGGGCTCCTCTGGGTGCACACAAACTCCGTGCCGAACTCCACGATCGACGCGCTCAAGCGCCGCGGCGGGATGGGGAACATCTACCTGTTCGGTGGCCCCAACCAGATCTCGTCGGCGGTGGCGAAGCAACTCGCCCAGTACGGGAGGGTCGTGCGGGTCACGAACGACGATCCGGTCGCCTTCAACGCTCCTCCGAAGGACTCGCCCGAGGCCACCGCGGTCGCGTTCGCGAAGTACTACGACCCGATGGGCATGTTCGGCTGGAAGATCACCGGCCCAGGCCACGGCTTCTCGCTGGTCAACGTCAACGACTGGCAGGCCGCGGTCGCGTCGGCGCCGCTCTCGCACCTCGGCTTCCACGCGCCGTTGATCCTCACCAGCAGCGCAACGACGCTGCCCTCCGACCTGGACGCGTACTTCTCGTCCGTCTCGCCGTTCTTCCTCGACTCGCCGGCGGACGGCCCGTACAACATGACCTACGTCATCGGCAGCTGGAATCAGATCAGCTGGGACCAGCAGGCCCGCGTCGACTACATCTCCGAGATGCACAACCGCCGCGTGGTCGGCAGCAACACCGGTAGCAGCTACTCCGACAGCCAGCCCGGCGCGTAGGAGCTAGCAGGCACGACTCCCACCTCAGTGTGCTTCCGGCCGAACGGCCGGAAGCACACTATTCGACTCCCAACGGAGGACCTTGAAATGAGCACGACCGAATCCACCCACAAACTGCGCGACGGCGCCGCGCTTCCGCTCCGCCGCGTCGCGCTCGCCGTCCCAGACGTCCGAGTCACGCGACGCGGCTTGCAGGTCGTCCTGGGGCTCTTCTGGCTCCTGGACGGCGGCCTGCAGTTCCAACCGTTCATGCTGAGGACCAGCTTCGCCCGAGACGTCCTCGCGCCGACGGGAAGCGGTCAGCCTCAGCTCGTCGCCGGCCCGGTTCACTGGGCAGCGAACCTGATCGCGGCGCACCCGGTCGCCTGGGACGTGCCGTTTGCGAGCATCCAGGTGCTGCTGGGGCTGGGGATGCTCTTCCCGCGCACTGCGCGGCTCGCGCTCGCCGCGTCCCTGCCTTGGGCGGCCGGCGTCTGGCTGTTCGGGGAGGGCCTATCCGGCCTCGCCAGCGGGAACACCAGCCTGATCACAGGCATGCCCGGCTCTGCGGTCATCTACGGAGTGCTCGCGCTTGCCGCCTGGCCGCGGCGCGGTCGCTCCGACGTTCCACCGGCTCGCTGGCTGCCGCTCGTCTGGGCTGCCTTCTGGATCGGCGCGGCCGTCCTGCAGGTACTGCCGATGAACAATACGGGAGCCGACGTCTCGAGCGCCCTCCTCGCC
>DASVEU010000019.1:0-4201 GCA_036380395.1 Gaiellaceae bacterium | reverse complement strand
ACCCGCCGGAGCGGACCGTGTTCGCGCCGTACTGGCGCTGCAGTTCCTCGCGGACGTAGCTGAAGAAATACGGCTCACGGATGCGCGTGTACAGACGTCCGGCCTTCAGGTGGAGCTTGCGCTGGGCGACCGCATCGGCGTACCGGCTCGACGTGATGTTTCCGTTCGCGAGCATCGCGCGAAGCACCTCGTCCCTGCGGGCGATCGCCTGCGCCGGCCGCTGGAACGGGTCGAAGACGGACGGTGCCTGCGGCAGGCCGGCCAGCAACGCCGACTCGGTCAGGCTGAGCTTGCGCGCCGGCTTGGAGAAGTACGTCTGGGCGGCCGCCTCGATGCCGTAAGCGTGGTTCCCGTAATAGACCTGGTTCATGTAGGCGTTGAGGATCCACGTCTTCGACTTCTCGCGGGCGAGCTTGATCGCGAGGCACGCCTCGGTCGCCTTGCGCCCGAGCGTCTGCGACTTCTCCGTGATGTAGAGATTCCGGACGAGCTGCTGGGTGATCGTCGACCCGCCCTGCACGACTCGCCCGGCCTGGATGTCCGCGTAGAGCGCGCGCACGATGCCGAGCCAGTCGAGCGCACCGTGCTTGTAGAAACGTCTGTCCTCGATTGCGATCGTTGCGGCCGGGGCCCACTTGCTGATCTGAGCGAGTCCGACCGGTTGTCGGTTCTGCTCCGCGGGAATCGAGCCCAGCAACGACCCATTGGCTGCGAAGACGAACGAGTTCTCCCCGACGTCCACCGGTTTGAGCGAGTCGAGGCTGCAGCTGTTCATCCAGACGGCTGCGCCTGTGAAGCTCGACACGACCAGGAAGAGCACCGTGCCGATGAGGGCTCCCGACACGAGCCTGCCGAACCGCTTCCGCCGGTTCTTCACGCGTTGCCGCCGCCGCTTCCTCAGGCGGTCGAGCAGGAAGGTGTCCGACTGTGATCGCCGTCCGCGTTGAGGCGGCGTCATGCGTACACGCCCTCCGCGCGCAGCACTTCGTAAGCCTGCAGGCGAAGCTCCCGCGCGCGCTGCTCGGCCGAAGAACGATTCGTCGCCGGCACGCGCACGACGACCGTTGCGCTGCCGGACAGGTCGCCGACGAACACGTCCCCGTCCGCGGCGATCGTCCTCAGCCGGTCCACGACCGCACCGAGGTCTTTACCCAATGGAACCTGGAGGCTGATCTCGGCGACCTTCTCTCGACTGCGAATCGTGGAGTTGCGGATGGTATCCGAGGCCAGCTTCTCGTTCGGGATCACGAGCCGGTCGCCGTTCTGGGTCCGGACGAACGTATAGATGAGCCCGATCTCCTCGACCGTTCCCTCGGTGCTCTCGATGACGACATCGTCGCCGAGCCGAACCGGCTGGGTGAAGGCGATCAGCAGGCCGGCGACGAAGTTCCCGAGCGTCCGCTGGGACGCAAAGCCGACGACGATGCCGATCACCGCCGAGGAAGCAAGCAGCCCGCCGGCCACCGCGCGC
Source organism: Gaiellaceae bacterium (assembly GCA_036380395.1). Classification (GTDB taxonomy): domain Bacteria; phylum Actinomycetota; class Thermoleophilia; order Gaiellales; family Gaiellaceae; genus 3-1-20CM-4-69-9. Next base: position 2,730 of record DASVEU010000019.1, on the reverse strand, counting down.
ACCTGTGGGATCACGAGCAGGGCGGTGAGCAGCCCGACGAAGATGATCGTCGAGGTGATGCTGCGGCGCACGACGCGATAGCGCGTGATCGCCTCCGGCGGAAGGTCACGGCGGGCGATGCGTCGGTCGATCATGCGCGCCACCGCGACGGTGACGAACATGACGACGCCGACGACGATCAGTCGGTGCCAGAACGGCATGGGCCTCTATTCGACGGCAGCCCCGCCGTCCTTTGCGCGGCTCGACCAGCTGAACCCCCCGCCGTTGCGGCTGAAGCGGCCGGGCCCGTGGAAATGACTGACGATCACGTCCGTGCCTGCATCCGCGAGCCGCCCCAGCACGTGCTTCCGCGTCGAGGCGGACAAGCCGGGATCGTGGTCGCTGAAGTAGACGAGATCCGGGTCGGCGAGCTGCAACTCGTACGACGACGTCGCCGAGCACGCAGGCCGGCGTCGCCCAGCGGCTCGACGCGGTCGCCCAGGTGGGGCCTCTGCTGCAGCGACTCTTCCGACATGAAATACGACCAGTCGTCCGTCGGCACGACGTAGCGGGCGTTGGGAAAGGAGCCGTCCCAGCCGACGTGATCGACGTGTAGATGCGTGTGCACGACAAGATCGACCTCGGCCGCGCTCGAGCCGACACGCGCCAGCTCGGTCAGGAGTCTTGCGCCGGCGCCCGGCATGAATGCGCGCGGCTCCGGTCCGAGCCCGGTGTCGACGAGCACCGTCGAACCGGCACCGCGAATCAGAACTGCGTTGACCGGCAGCAGCCACGCCTCGGGCGCGTCCAACGCGGGGAACGCCTCCCCGACGGTTGAGAAGCTTCCCTCGCCGTCGACGAGGGCCGTCACTTCGAAAGCGCCGACTCTCACAACGGCAGCGGCTTCCGTCCCGCGAATCCCTCGCCGGCCCGGTGCCAATAGTGAATCTCTTCCTCGCCGAGCTTCCAGCAGAGGAGAACGACCTCGTCGCCGCGCTTAGCGGGGAAGTCCAGCAGCCCTTCCTCCAGCGACTTCACCTCCGCGCCGACGGCGTTGATGCGCTCAGCACAGTCCGAGATCGCGTCCGCCTCCTGCTGGATCGCGTCCGCCGCTTCGTGGAGGTCGCTCGGGACCATGTCGCCGCCGTTTCCGGCAATGCGCGTCACGAGCTCCGCCTGGAGGAGCTGCGCAGCCGCAAGCTTGCGTCGATGCTCGACCATCCGTTCGACGATCGGCCGCAGCTCGACGAGGGCCTCGTTGGCTTCTTCGGGCGTGAAGGTACGAGGCATTCGTCCGTATGATCATGCGGCCGTGCGCGCGGGTCAAAGGCAAGCGCTGGACATCTACCTCTGGAGCCGCGCGGCGATCTGGGTCGCGGCGATCTTCGCCTTCTTCTTCTTCGAGCCCAATCGGCATCCGGATGCAGCCCGCTGGGACTCGGCGCGCCTCCACGACCTCGGCTACTTCACAGACATCTGGGGCCGCTGGGACAGCGACTTCTTCCTGCGCATCGCCCAGAACGGCTACGGCGATGCGTCCGCTGCGTTTCACCCGCTCTACCCGGCGCTGATCGCCGGCCTCGGTCGCCTGTTCCTCGGCCACTACCTCCTCGCCGGGCTCGTCATCTCCCTGCTCTGCTGCCTCGGCTCGTTCGTGCTCCTGCACCGTCTGGCCGAGGAACGGCTCGGGCCCGACGGGGCGCAGCGCAGCGTTCTCTACCTCGCCGTCTTCCCGATGGCGCTCTTCCTCCAGGCGGTCTACAGCGAGTCGCTGTTCCTGCTGCTCGTCCTCGCAGCATTCGCGCTCGCCGAGCGCAATCGCTTCGCCGGTGCCGGGCTCGTCGCCGGACTGGCGATCCTGACCCGGGCTGCCGGCCTCGCACTGCTCCCGGCGCTGGCGCTCCTGGCGTGGCGCCACCGGGAGCGGCTGCGCTCTCTGGCAGGCATCGCGCTGGCAGTTCCCGTTGCAGCGATTTACCCACTCGTCCTCTGGCAGCAGGTCGGCGACCCCTGGGCGTTCTCGGACGCGCAGGACCGCTGGCACCGGCACCTGTCACGGGCCGGGCCGCTGGGTGGGATCTGGGACGGCCTCGTCGCCGGCTGGCGCGGCCTGGAGCAGTTCGTCGTGGGACACGGCACGAACGTCCCAGGCGCGAATCCGATGCACGCGGCCGCCGAGAACGTCCAGGCTCTCGCGTTCCTCGCCCTCTTCCTGGCGCTGACGGTCGTCGCGTGGCGCCGGTTCGGCGCGCCGTATGGCCTGTTCGCCGCGGTCAGTCTCGCGATCCCCTTGGCCTACCCCAGCGCTCGCTGGCCGTTGCTCTCCTTGCCGCGCTTCGGGCTGGTGATCTTTCCCTTCTTCCTCGCCCTCGCAGCGGTTACTGCAGCGAAGCCGCGGCTCCACACCGCGGTCGTCGCCTGCAGCGCGCTCTTCCTCGGGGTCGCGGTCGTGCAATGGGCACTCTGGCAGTGGGTCGCGTGAGGGCCGCCGAGCTCGACGCAGTCACGCTCGACGCGCACGGCACGCTCGTCAAGCTGGTGGATCCCGTTCCGGCGTTGGTGAACGCGCTCGCCGAACGGGGAGTCGAGCGCATCCCGGAGGTGGTGCTCGCGGGGTTCCAGAGCGAGGTTGCGCACTACGCTCCTCGCGCCGGTGAGGGTCACGACGAAGAGAGCCTGACGCGACTGCAACACGAGTGCGCCGGCGTGTTCCTCGACGCCGTCGAGGCGGAGCTCGACCCGGAGGAGTTC
>DASVEU010000018.1:0-2477 GCA_036380395.1 Gaiellaceae bacterium | reverse complement strand
TACTCGACGCCGCCGAGCTCCATGCCCGCGGCCTCGACGATCCGCTTGGCGTCCTCGACGACGCCGTCCGGCGGCTCGAAGCGCTCGATCGGGAGGCCGCGGCCGGAGACGCCGTCCAAGATTCCGGGCAGCTCGCAGTAGTCGGCGGGACAGAGGTTGAAGCTCCCCGGAAGCAGTCGCAGCCGGATCGCGTAGAGGAACTTGCCGCCGAGAATCTCGACGCGCACGACTGCCTCGTCGGCCGCGGGCAGGTGCTCCTGTACGAGCGCCGTCCCATCCAGGCCGAGCTCGAGGGTGTCCGCGGCGGCGGCCTGGTCGAGCTCGGCGGGCGTCTCGAAGGATGTGATGCCGGCCCCGCTTCCGCCGACGTTCGGCTTGACGAGCACGGGGAAGCGGAGGCCCTCTGCCGCCGCCGACACCTGGGCGGGCTCGTTCACGGCCCGTGCGGCCGGGTAGCGGAGGCCGAGACGCGCGAACAGCGCGCACTGGCGCGCCTTGGAGATCTCGACCTGGAACGCGGCGTGCCCGTTGACGACGTTCGCCCCGATCTGATCCAGGTACGCGAGGTAATGCAGCGTGTGGAAGATCGCGTGCGAGTGACCGCGCGTCCACGCCGACGGGCTCATCCGGTTGACGACGACGGAGTACGGGCTTCGCCGTTCGCCCGGGTCGAAGATCAGCTCACCGGCGGGCAGCCTCCTGTAGTCGACCCCGCGTCGGTCGAGCTCGGCGAAGAGCGGCTCGAACCACAGCGGATGCTCGTAGAGGATGCCGATCGGCCGATCCATCGCCCCGAGCCTACAGACGTGCAGCACGGATCGCTATAGAAACTGAAGTGACGCACGGGAGCTCGGCCGTCTGTCTGCGCCGGACGCGGGCGACGTCCGGGAGGGCGCTGCAGTTCGCGCGCGAGATCCGGGCTGGGGTCGTGAAGGTGAACCAGGAGACGGCCGGGCTCGAGTTCCAGGCCCCTTTTGCGATATGAAGGACAGCTCGAGCGGATCGCGCGAGCAGGGCACGCGACTTCTTCGCCGAGTGGAAGACCGTTTACATCGACCCGCCGACAAGCTCAGGAACGCCCGTGCAGACAACACGCGCCTTCCTCGAGTCGATCGGTCTCGGACCGGCGCACGCCCACCGCCCAGAGACCGAAGTAGTAGACGAGTAGGCACCCGCGGCGACGAGGAGCCCACCGCTCACGCGGTTGACGCAAGGGAGGCGCGGCCGATGGACCGCGGTGTGTCCGCTCCTCGGAAGGGCACCCCGATCGTGCGCGACGGGGCGGTCCCGCCCTAATCAGGAAGGAAATTTACTGAGCTGCGGCTCGAGCGATTCAGAGCTTGTCCCCCGTCTCCCTGTTGTGCGCCGTGCTCGGCGTCACCCGAGCCGACTACTACGCCTGGAGGGAGCGCTGCCCTTCGCCTCGTAAGCGCGAAGACGCGAAGCTCCAGGCACTGATCCGCCGCATCTTCAGCGCCTCGCAGGAGAGCTGCGGCGCGCCGCGGGTCCAGGCCGAGCTCGCCGACGACTACGGCCTCAGGGTCGGCAAAATGCGGGTGCTTTCCGCTTCGAGGCCCTCGACCTTCACCGCCGAACTGCCCTTCCAACCCCGCGAGCTGCGCTCACGGAGAGGTCTAGAATCCGCAGGCGATGCCAGGGCGGACGCGAGGAAGGTGAGGCAGAGGTGGCAAAGGTTCTCTGTGTCCTGTACGAGGATCCTGTTGACGGGTATCCGAGCTCGTACGCTCGAGACGCGATTCCCAGGATCGAGCGCTACCACGACGGTCAGACTACGCCGGCCCCCGAGCGGATCGACTTCGAGCCGGGTGAGCTTCTGGGCAGCGTTTCCGGGGAGCTTGGGCTGCGGCGGTTCCTCGAGGAGCGCGGCGACGCGTTTGTTGTCACGTCGGACAAGGACGGGCCGGACTCGGTCTTCGAGCGAGAGCTCCCTGACGCTGCGATCGTCATCTCCCAGCCGTTCTGGCCTGCCTACCTGACGGCTGAGAGGATCGCGAAGGCGCCGGGGCTGAAGCTCGCTGTCACGGCGGGGGTCGGCTCGGACCACGTTGATCTGGAAGCGGCGATCGAGCGTGGGATCACCGTCGCCGAGATCACCTATTCCAACAGCATCAGCGTGTCCGAGCATGTGGTGATGATGATCCTGTCGCTGGTGCGCAACTACATCCCGTCTTATCAGTGGGTCGTCAAGGGCGGATGGAACATCGCCGACTGCGTCGCCAGGTCATACGACCTCGAAGGAATGCAAGTGGGGACAGTCGCTGCCGGCCGGATCGGTTCTGCTGTGCTCAGGCGGCTGAAGCCGTTTGAGGTGGGATTGCACTACACCGATCGACACCGACTCCCGGAGGAGGTCGAGCGCGAGCTCGGCGTGACCTACCACCCGGACGCCGAGTCGATGGTGCGTGTCTGCGACGTGGTCACGATCAACGCGCCCCTCCATCCTGAGACCGAGCACC
>DASVEU010000017.1:0-6032 GCA_036380395.1 Gaiellaceae bacterium | reverse complement strand
CGAGACGAGCATGCGCAGCTCCGCCTCTGAGAGCACGTCGTCGTCCGCGCCCGGCGGCTTCAGGCCGAGCCACTTCAGGACGATCTCCGTCGCGGCCTCGAGGAACCACACGACCGGCCGCATGACGATGAAGAAGAAACGCACCGGCGCCGCTACGAACAGCGCTGTTCCTTCGGAGTGTCCGAGCGCGATCCCCTTCGGCACGAGCTCGCCGATCACCACGTGGAGGAAGGTGAGGACCAGGTAGGCGAGCACCACGGCGAGGACCGTGGCGATCACTTTGTCGAAGAGCCGCGACAGCGCCACCTCGCCCAGCGCACCGATGCCCAGCGAAGTGAGCGTCACTCCGAGCTGCATCGCGGCGATGAAGCGCGGCGGGTCGGAGGTGATGCGCAGCGCGTCGCGCGCCCGCCGGTCGCCCTGGTGCTGCAGCTCGACGATGCGGGTCCGCCGCGCGGTGACGAGGCCGTATTCGGCCGCGACGAAGAAGGCGTTCAGCAGGATCAGAGCGCCGACGGCGACGAGCTCGAAGAGGATCGTCACGCCCCGACCCCGTGGGCGGTGGTACTAGGCGGGATTTCGTCGTCCAACTAGAGGGAAGTATAGGAAACGAGGTTGTCGTCACCGTCCCGCGCCGCGCGTCCCTCACGGACAAGCCGTTCCAGGTGGGACAGGGTCTCGGCGACGGCAAAACGGCGCTGGGTGGGCGTGAGCTCCCGCCCGAAGACAGCCAGCGAGATCTCGTAGGCGGTACGGGGTTCGGGCGCGAGCGCTGCCGCGTGGTCGTCCAGCCTGATCCGGTGATGCTCGATCAGCTCGCGAGCCCGCATAGGCGCGTCTTCGATCGGCTCACCGTGGCCCGGATACACGATGCGAGGCGCGAGGTCGATCGTGCGCTCGAGCGAGACGAGGTAGTCGCCGAGCGGGTCCGGGCGGCTCTCGGGGTAGAGGCCGACAGCCGGCGTGATCCGCCGCAGCAGGTGGTCGCCCCCGATCAGGATGCCGTCGCGGAGGAAGCCCAGGTGCCCGTCGGCATGACCGGGCAGCTCTAGGACCTGCCAGCCTCCGACCTCGCTGCCTTCGTACAGCAGCTCAGGATCGATCGCGTAACGGATGAAGGCGGCGTACGCGTGCCCCTGTGCGATGAGGTCTTCGACAACCGCGGCGGGCACTCCATGTCGGACGAACCAGGCCGCGATCCGCTCCGGCCAGTCGTCGCTTCCCCACACCCGCTCGCACTGGGCATAGTCGAGCCCGCCCTGGAAGACCCGAGCGCCGGTCGCCTCTGCCGCCGCCTGCGCTCCGCCGACGTGGTCAGGGTGGAAATGGGTGATCGCGATGCGTTCTGCGTCCGTTGACTCCCACGGGGCCTCTCCGAGCCCGAGGCCGGTGTCGAAGAGCGTGCCGTGGGCCAGGTAGCAGTGGACGTGCTTCGGCCCGGTCGGGAGCGGCAGCGTCAGCCGCTGAATACCGTCTTCGAGTTGTACGAACGCCTGTTCTATACTGCCTGCTGAGGACATGCGGATCGAGTATCGCGAAGAGCCCTGCAAGAGCGCCCTCAACCCGGTCAAGGGCATGGGCTTCAAGTGGTCGCTGAACCCGTACATGGGCTGCGTCCACCGCTGCACCTTCTGCTACGTGCGTGCCTTCGAGAAGCGGTCGGACCGGCCTTCGGACGATCGTTACGGGACGTCGATCCGCGTGAAGACGAACGTGGCCGACGTGTTGCGGCGGGAGCTCGCGCGACCGACGTGGCGGCACGAGCAGGTGACCGTCGGCGCCGCGACCGACCCGTACCAGCCGGTCGAGGGGAAGTACAAGCTGACGCGGGCGTGCCTCGAGGTGTTCCGCGACGCGGCGAATCCGTTTGGGATCATCACGCGCGGGCCGATGATCGTCCGCGACATCGACGTGCTCGTCGAGGCGTCACAGCGCGCGGACGTGAGCGTCACGTTCTCGATTCCGACGCTCGACGACGAGGTCTGGAAGCGCACCGAGCCTTCTACGGCGCATCCGCACCAGCGGCTGAAGGCTGTGACGGCGCTCGTCGAGGCCGGCGTGAAGGCGAGCGTCGGGATGGCGCCGATCCTGCCCGGGATCTCCGACCGGCCCGAGCAGCTGCGGGAGGTCGTGCGGGCCGCGAGGGAGGCGGGGGCGACCGGTATCTGGGCCAATCTCCTCTTTCTCCGCCCCGGAACGCGGGCGCACTTTCTCGAACATCTCGCCGAGGACTGGCCCGAGCAGCTCCCGCTCTACGAGCGGCTGTACGCGCGGCGCCGCGCCTACCTCGGCTCCGAGGAGCGAAATCCGTTGCGTGCCGAGATCGGCGCGCTCGCGCGTGAATACGGGATCCGGGACCGTCGGGCCGTCAAGCTCGCCCCTCCTCCGGAGCCCGAGCAGCTTTCAATGAGCTTTTGAACGGCCGCACGGGCAAAGCCCGCACGGCCTCCTACGCGGCGTCGCCTGCGTCGACGCCTGGGCCGAATATCATCCGCACGGGTGTCCACCCCCTCCACCCCCTCAGAGATCACCTGCCTGATCGTCGACGACCACGAGGTCGTCCGGGAGGGCCTACGGCTGTCGCTTTCGCGCGCGCCGCACATCCGCGTCATCGGCGAGGCGTCCGACGGGGCAAGCGCCGTTGCCCTGGCCGAGCGGCGCAGGCCTGACGTCGTGATCATGGACGTGCGCATGCCCGGGATGGACGGGCTCGAGGCAACGAAGATCCTGACGGAAAGGGTCCCGGAGTCGGCCGTGCTGATCTTCACGGCATACAGCGAGCGGTCGCTGCTCGGACGCGGGCTCGAGTCCGGCGCGAAGGGCTACATCCTCAAGGAGGCGCCGCACCAGACGCTGTTGCGTGCGATCGAGAAGGTCGCGGGGGGCGAAGGCTATGTCGACCCGGCGCTGATGCCCGCGTTCCTGACCGGCAAGGACAAGGACGAGATGCTGACCGGGCGCGAGCGGGAGATCCTCCAACTGCTCGCGGACGGCATGTCCAATCAGGACGTCGCTGCGAAGCTCTTCATCAGTCAGGAGACGGTGAAGAGCCATGTCCGCCACATCCTCGCCAAGCTCGAGGCGGACACGCGGACGCAAGCGGTTGCGATTGCGCTTCGCGAAGCGATCATCGACTAGAGCCGGACTGCTGGTCTTGGCGTTCGCCGCGGCGGCCATCGCGGCTCTGGTCGCGCTGGCCGTGGACAGCCGTGCGCTGACGCTCGCCGCCCTCGCGGTGGCGATCGCGCTCGCGGGAGTCGTGGCGGCGTTCCTGATCGTGAGCGAGCGCCGGCGACACGAGGCAGCGGAACTGGAACTGACGAGCGAGGCGCGCTTCCTCGAGTCGCTCGTCGAGACGATGGGGTCGATTGCGGGTGGCGCCGAGGTGTTGGAGCGAACCCGCCAGGAGGCGGAACGTCTCTTCGAGGCGCGCGCTCTGCTGCTCGCGCCGGGCGAGCGGCCGCGGCAGGCGCCGGCGGAGAACGCGATCGTGATTCCCCTGCGGGCGCACGAGGAGGAGATCGGCGCGCTGCGGTTGACGCGCCAGCGTCCCTTCGATCGTGACGATGTCGTACGCGCAACCGTGCTGGCCGACTTCGCCGCGCGCGAGCACGAGAACGCCGAGCTGCTCGACGATGCGCGCGTGCGCGAGGCCGAGCGCTCGCGGCTGTCCGATCAGCTCATCACGGCCGAGCAAGACGAGCGGCGACGCCTTGCCAACGAGCTGCACGACGGTGCGGTGCAGTCGCTCTCAGGAGTCGCGCTCTTGCTCGATGCGGGGTTGAACTCGATCGAGGAAGGTCGTGGCGAGGAGGCGCAGCAGATCATCCGCCGCGCGCTCGAGCGCCATCGCGCAACGATCGGCGAGTTGCGGAACCTCTCTTTCAATCTCGAGCCGGTTGTCTTGCGCGACCAGGGCTTTGCGCCCGCGGTCCGCGCCCTGACGGATCAGATCGAGCTCGCGCACAACGTCCGCGTCGAGCTCGACGTCGAGGCGGCCGAGCAGCTCGCGGCGCAGACCCAGGCGGCGATGTACCAGATTATCCGCGAGGCCCTCGACCAGGCGGTGCACCGCGGGCCGCCACAGTCGCTGTCGGTGACCATGCGCGAGACAGCGGACGGCGGCGTGGAGACCGCGATCGCGGACGACGCGCCCGGCGAGCGCCGGCGCCGCAGCCTCGAAGAGCTGGAAGAGCGGGCGCGGACGCTGAACGGGGTTCTAACCGTCGACCAGGGCGAGGAAGCCGGAACGACCGTCCGCGTCGTGCTCCCTCCGTACGCAACCGCTCGTTAGGATCCGCGGCCGATGACCAACGGCGCCGGCAAGCATCTCCTCTTCGTGTGGAAGCCCAGCGGCTACGAGCTACGCGAAGCTGACGGCGACGCGCCGGCGGTCGGCTCGAGCGTGGAAGTCGACGACCGCGAGGAGCAGGTGATCAAGATCGGCCCCTCGCCGCTGCCGAACGATCCGCGGCCGTGCGCATACCTACAAGCTGTCTGACCTTGGCGAGGGGACGACTCCTCGCGAACGTACCGGTGCCAGGCACGGGTACGCCCGTGTGACGAGCGCGTCACGCAACTCAGCGATCGCTCAGGCGGTGCTGCATCCCTGGGCTCGTACCGGTGCCAGGCACGGGTACGGAACTGTGACGAGCCCGTCACGGAACCGCTACACGCGGTCGAGGGCACTCTCGGCGCTGATTCGCCCGAACACGAGGGCCGCGGCCAGCCCGCTCGCGTAGCCGCCCGTCGAGATGCCGCCCGCGTCGGCGCCCGCGGCGAACAGTCCGTCTGTGCCCATCACCCGGGCTCGCTCGTCGACGCGCAGGCCGCCGATCGTGTGCGTGATCCCGGGCCGTACTCGCACCGCGACTCGTGCCTCCGGCGGCGTCGCGAACGGAAGCTCAGCCGGATCGACGCGGGTCGGGGCAAGCGCGACGATGTCCGCCACCTTGCGCTCACGGACGCTCTGCGCGAGCGCGTCGTCGTCCAGTACGTACCAGGCACGCGCGCCCGGCTGCTGCGCAGTGGCCTGCACGAGGTCGTTCTCGGACCACGACACCTCGCCGGGAAAGAACTCGTCGCCGCGCTCGTTGTAGACACGCGCGAACCGACCGTAGAGCTGCGCAAGCGGGACGAACTCACCCTCGGAGAAATCCGCGTCCGGCATGTTGCGCCCGTAGAACTCCTCCAGTCCCACCGAAAGCTCCGCGCCGCGCGCCAGGGCATGACGCAGCCCGTCGCCCGTGCTCCACGGATTCGCGCGCAGCCTGAGCGAGCCGCCCGGATGGATGTACTCGGCGACGAGCTCCGCGTTTCCCTGAAAGCCACCCGTCGCGAGAATCGCCGGCTCAGCTCCCGTCTGCCCGAGGCGAACGTCACCCGCCGCACGAACCAACGTGTCCGTCAATCCGCGCGGATCGAACCGCTTTCCGGTTGTGCGCGGATTCCCTGTCTCGTGCTCGACCACCGGCGCGCCGAGCGACTCGAGCCACGCGATGGCGTCATCGAGCCGTTCCCACACGACACGCTGCAACGCCTCGTCGCCGTTCGGACACTCCGCGCGAAAGTCGTCCCACTCGCGAAAGCGCCAGATGACGCAGCTCGACAGCAGCATCGAACCGCCCGGCCGAGTTCCCTTCTCGTACACGACAGGGGTCGCGCCGAGCTCACGTGCGCGCGCGGCGGCGGACAGTCCCGCCATCCCCGCCCCCGCGATGACTACGTGAGAGCGAATCCCGGCTTGTGCTCGACGTACTCGATGCGTACGCGCTCCGGGCCCCAGACGAAGACTGCGCGCGTGTTCGCCGCGTCGACGACGTTGTCGACGATGTCTCGCTCCTCAGCCTCGGTGATGACCGGCTCGACCTCGTCGACGAGCACGGCGACGTGGTTCAACAGCGGCTTCTCGGCGCCGCCTGGGTCGCCGGGATGGAACTCGACGTACGCGCCGCCGACCTCGACACGCGGATGACCCTCACTGGATCGCTCGGCGACATTGAAACCAAGCGTCGTGTACTCCTGCGCGGTCT
>DASVEU010000016.1:0-16048 GCA_036380395.1 Gaiellaceae bacterium | reverse complement strand
ATGTGCTCGGCCGCCGGGTTCCAGAGCCTGATGATCTCGTCCTGGTCGACGAGGAGGACGCCGTCGGCGACGTGCTCGACGACGATGGCCGCACGCGCACGTTCCTCGGCCGCACGGTAGAGGCGTGCGTTGTCGACGAGGTTTGTCAGAACCTGACGAGCCTTGTCCGGGTCGGCGGCGACCAGCGGCACCTTCTTCGGTGCCTTGATCGCGAGCTCGATGCTTGGAGGAATGTAGTGGCGTGCCGCGTCGACAACACTTCGCGCGATCGCGACGCCGTCGCACTTCTGGATCGTGGTCTGCATCGTTCCCGATTCGAGCCGGCTCGCCCAGAGGATGTCGTTGACGATGCGAGCCAGGCGGTCGGACTCGCTCGCGATCACCTCGAGCAGACCCATGCGTTGCGGCTCGCCGAGCGGGACGTCCTCGCGCCGGAGTGTCAGGGCAGCTCCGTAGATCGCGGCGAGCGGTGTGCGCAACTCGTGCGACACGGTGGAGACGAAGTCCGACTTGAGCTTTTCCACGGCGCGCTCCGCCGTCAGGTCGCGGAACGCGAAGACCGTGCCGCCCTCGAACCCGACACCGGTGATCGACAGCCAGAGCTCGCGGCCGTTGACCTCGACAGGCTGCGTCTCCGGCCGGGGCTCGCCGCGCTCTGCGAGCTCCGCGATCGTCTTCCACGGTGAGAAGACCTCGGCCGTGCTCCGGCCTACCGTCTTCGGAGCGGCCAGACCGGTGATGTGCTCGGCCGCCGGGTTCCAGAGCCTGATGATCTCGTCCTGGTCGACGAGGAGGACGCCGTCGGCGACGTGCTCGACGACGATGGCCGCACGCGCACGTTCCTCGGCCGCACGGTAGAGGCGTGCGTTGTCGACCGCGACTGCGGCGCGACGGCCCAGGTGCTTCGCGAACTCGAGGTCGTCGTCGTCGTAGAGACGAGCGGGGTCCGAGGAGACGAGCATGAGCCCGCCGAAGGTGCGCCCGGCGGCTGTGAGCGGGACGACCATCGCGGACGCCATGCCGAGCTGGTGAAGGATCTCGTTGTGTGCGGCGTCCTTCGTCGAGGAGGCGAGGAGCTCGTCGGAGATCGTCCGGTAGAGCACGGCTTCGCCCGTGCGCACGGCTCGGCCCGTCCCCTCGTCCTCCTCGAGGTCGGGCGGATAGAGGTCGCGCGACTTGTCGGCCCATTCGGACTTCGCGGGATCCCAGTGCACTACGGCGAGGCGTCGGAAGAGCCCGTTCTCGTCGACGATGTCGACGGCATACCAGTCGGCGAACCTCGGCACGAGCAGAGACGCAAGGCTTGCCAGGGTCGACTCGTAATCGAGTGTTGATGCCAGCGTCTGGCTGGCTTCGGCGAGCACGGCCAGCCGCGCTCCCGCGCGCTCGGCGGCTGCCCGTGCCTGCTCCCGCTCGGAGACGTCGGTGATCACGACGCCGACGCCGATCTTGTTTTCGTCGGCGTCGAGGACCGGGTAGTAGCCCACGAGCCAGTTGCGGGTTTCGCCCGGTGCTGCCGGTAGCGCCTGCTCGACGTAGCGGTCGAGGATCGGTACGCCGCTCTCGAGCACCTGCCTGTGGAGCGGCTCGATCTCGGAGGCGAGGTCCTCCCCGAGCACTTCTCGGAGGGTACGGCCGTAATGCTCGTCGCTCGGGAGCCCGTTGATTGCTGCGAGCGCCTCGTTCACCCGGACGTAGCGGAAGCTCGTATCCATGAACGCCAGTCCGACCGGAGCTGCGGCGAAAACCGCGTCGACGACGGCGAGGGACTCGTGTGCTTCACGTCGCGAGCCCTCCGCCTCGCGGAACAGGCGGGCGTTGTCGACCGAGATCGCGGCGCGGCGCGCCAGGTCGCGAGCGGTCGCGAGATCGGATTCCTCGTATCGTCTGCCGCTCTCGGCGGAGACGAACGTGATCGCGCCGAGCGCTCGCCCGCGCGCGACGAGCGGCACGCACATCGAGGACTTAAGGCCGAGCGCTTCGAGGATGGCGTAGAGCTCCGGCGTGTCCGCTGTCGCCTCACGCAGCAGGTCGTCGGGGATTTCCCTGAGCAGCTCTGGTTCCTGCGTTCGGATCACGTTCGGGACCCCGTAAGGCGCACTCGTGTCTGCCGGATACCGGTCGGCGAGCTCTTGGGCCCAGCGCACTTTCTCAGGGTCGACATGAGCCACGGTCAGGCGGTGAATCGAACCGTCGTCACCGACCATGTCGATCGTGCACCAGTCGGCGAAACGAGGAACGGCAAGCGTTGCGAGATTCGAGAGCGTGGTCTCGTAGTCGAGCGACGATGCGAGGAGCTCGCTCGCCTCGGCGACGAAGCGCTGGTCCTCCGCGAGGCGGCGCTGGGCCTGGTAGAGCTCAGCGGTGCCGATGGCGGCGGCAGCAAGGTTGGCCAGGAGCATTGCCGTGCTCTTCTCGGCCTCGCTGAAGCTACGCGGTTCGCGATAGTAGACGACGAGGGTTCCGAGGACTCGTTCGCCATAGTGGAGTGGGAGCGCCATCATCGAACGCGTCCTCTCTGCTGCGTGCGCGCTCCGGTGCTCGGGCGTCAGCCACGCGGTCCGTTCGATGTCTTCGGCCACGATTGGCGCGTCGAGGGACACGGTGGCGGTGTTGCCCCGGATCGCCGCCATCGCCGCGGCGACATACTCGTCCGACAACCCGACGCGTGCGCCGACGTTCCAGATGCCAGTGGCGTCGTCGTACTGCCAGACGGAGTACGCGTCGGCGGCGAGCGTCCGGCCGGCAAGGGCGAGGATCTCGGGGAGCATCGCGTCGATGTCGAGCGAGCCGAGGAGCGTCGAGGAGGCCTCGAGGAGGAGCCGCAGCCGCCCAAGATCCTCAGCGAAGCGCCGTTCGGCGTCGTCTAGAAATCCGGTTTCGACGTGAGTCGCCAGAGCAAACCCCCCACGGGTTGAGCGAACTGTCTGACATTACTCTGCGAAAGCCCGTTTTCCTCATTCACCACCGCCGCCGATGCCGGCTTGCCGGCGTCGGCCGCTTCGGCCGCGGATCGAAACGAGAGGCCGAGCGAAGTCATCATGGCTCGGCGCAGCCGAGCCGGACTTCGCTCGGCGATGGGCCGTGCAGGGATCGAACCTGCGACCTTGGGATTAAGAGTCCCCTGCTCTACCAGCTGAGCTAACGGCCCCGGGCGGGTGCGTAGTGTAGCGCCGGCTTCCCCCAAGTACCTTGTGCGCTGATGAAGTCGGACGTCGCGATCGTGGGTGCCGGATACGTGGGGATGCCGCTCGCACGTGTCTTTGCCGAGGCGGGTAAGAACGTTGTGCTCGTGGACGTGAACGAGGACGTCGTCGACGGGATCAACCGCGGCGAAAGCCACATCGGCGACGTGCCGTCGGAGGCCCTAAAGACTCTCGTCGACGCCGGTCGGGTTTTGGCGACGAGCGACTACGACGCACTCCAAGAGGTGGACGCAATCCTGATCGCGTTGCCGACGCCGCTGTCGAGTCACCGAGAGCCGGACCTCTCCATCGTCGAGAGCGCAGCCGCCGAGATCGCGCCGCGCCTTCGCAAGGGCCAGATCGTGGTGCTCGAGTCGACGACCTATCCGGGCACGACCCGCGAGAGCCTGCAACCGATTCTCGAGGGTAGCGGCATGAAGGCCGGCGAGGACTTCCATCTGGCCTTCTCCCCCGAGCGTGTCGATCCGGGCCGCACCGATTGGACGACGAAGAACACACCCAAGCTTGTCGGCGGTCTCACGCCGACCTGTACCGAGCGGGCGGTGGAGCTCTACCGCTCCGCGGTCGACACCGTCGTGCCGCTCTCCTCGCCGGAGACGGCGGAGATGACGAAGCTGCTGGAGAACATCTTCCGGGCAGTCAACATCGCTCTCGTCAACGAGCTCGCGCAGCTTTGTGAGCGCATGGAGGTGGACGTCTGGGAGGTCGTCGAGGCGGCCGAGACCAAGCCGTTCGGGTTCATGAGCTTCAAGCCGGGACCGGGACTCGGTGGGCACTGCATCCCGATCGATCCGTTCTACCTCACCTGGAAGGCGCGCGAGTACGACTTCTACACCGAGTTCATCGACCTGGCCGGCAAGGTGAACGCCAACATGCCGTTCTTCTGCCGCTCGCTGATCTCGCAGGCTCTGAACCACGGCGCAGAGAAGTCGCTCAAAGGCTCTCGGATCCTGATCCTCGGCGTTTCGTACAAGGCGGACATCGACGATGTGCGCGAGTCGCCGGCGAAGAAGATCGTCGAGCTCCTGCACAAGGCCGGCACCGACGTCTCGTACCACGACCCTCACGTTCCGGAGTTCGACGGTCTGCGCTCGGTCGACTACGCGCCCGAGAGCTACGACTGCGTCGTGATCGTCACGGCGCACAGCTCCATCGACTACGAGGACCTGGTCGAGCGCGCGCAGGTCGTGGTCGATCTCCGGAACGCAACCGGTAGGAACGGCACCGGCAACGGCAAAGTGTGGAAACTGTGAGTGTGGCTCGAACCACTCGAATCGCACAAGTCGGGCTCGGCCAGTGGGGCAAGAACCTCGCCCGCAACTTCGACGAGCT
Organism: Gaiellaceae bacterium; assembly: GCA_036380395.1. Lineage (GTDB taxonomy): Bacteria > Actinomycetota > Thermoleophilia > Gaiellales > Gaiellaceae > 3-1-20CM-4-69-9. The sequence goes on along the minus strand of DASVEU010000016.1, from coordinate 11,510 downwards.
CGGCGACCTCGCCTGGCTCTGCGACATCGACGACGAGCGGCGCGCCGAACTTGCGCAGCGATACCCGACCGCGACGATGACCGGCGACTTCGAAGACGTGCTCGCGGACGACTCGGTCGATGCCGTCGTCGTCGCGACCCCGGTGCCGACGCACCACGAGCTCGCCAGGCGCAGCTTGGAAGCGGGCAAGCACGTGTTCGTCGAGAAGCCTCCCGCTATGCGTGGCGCCGAGATGGAAGAGCTCTGCGATCTCGCCGAGGAGCGCGGCCGTGTTCTGATGCCGGGCCACTTGCTCCTCTACCACCCCGGCGTGCAGAAGCTGAAGGAGATCGTCGACTCCGGCGACCTCGGAGACGTTCTCTGCGTCTACGGCAACAGGCAGAACCTCGGCACGATCCGGACGCACGAGAACGCGCTCTGGTCGCTCGGGGTGCACGACCTATCCGTGCTCCTCTACCTGATCGGCGAGGAGCCGACCGAGCTATGGGCGCACGGCCACGCGTTCCTCAACCCGAACGTCGAGGACATCGTGTTTTGTTACCTCCGCTTTCCGTCCGGCAAGATCGCGCATCTGCATCTGTCCTGGCTCGACCCACACAAGATTCGGCGCATCACGGTCGTCGGCCGCGACAAGATGGCGGTGTTCGACGACATGGAGCCCGAGCGCAAGGTCACGGTGTACGACAAGGCACCTGAAGAGCCGACGACGATCTACGGCGAGTGGCGGACGCGCACAGGCGACATCCACAGCCCGAAGGTGCCGCTGCTCGAGCCGCTGCGCCTCGAGTGCCGGCACTTCCTGAACCTTGTGGCCGGCCAGGGCGATCCGATGCGCGCTGCGCGCGACGGTGTCCTCGTAGTGCGGGCCCTCGAGCAGCTGCAGGCGTCGCTCGAAACAGTCACGGCTTGAAACTATGAGCGCCGAGGTCGCCGAGACCGCGATCGTCTATCCGGGCACGGTGCTCGGCGCTGGTTGCAGAATCCTCGATTACGCGGTCGTCGGCAAGCCGCCGACGCTCGGCCCGCGCTCCACGACGAAGCAGGAAGACCTGCCACCGCTCGAGCTGGGGCCCGGCACGATTGTCTCCACCGGCGCGATCGTCTTCGCCGGGACGCGCATCGGCGCGCGGGTCATCGTCGGCGACCAGGCGTGCGTCCGCGAACGCTGTGACGTCGGTGACGAGGTGGTGATCGGGCGGGGGGCGCTCGTCGAGAACGACACGACGATCGGGGAGCTGACGAAGATCCAGGCGGACGCGTACGTCACGGCGTACTCGACCCTCGAGGACAACGTGTTCATCGCGCCGCGCGTGATCACTACCAACGACAACTTCATGGGGCGAACCGAGGACAGGCACGCCCTCCGAAAGGGCCCGACGATCCGGCGAGGGGCGCGCGTCGGCGCCGGAGCCGTCCTCTGTCCGGCGGTCGAGATCGGCGAAGAGGCGTTCGTCGGCGCGGGTGCCGTGGTCGTCAGGGACGTCCCGCCGCGCGTTCTAGTGGTAGGCAATCCCGCGCGTGTCCTGCGCGACGTGCCGTCCGACGAACTGCTCGGCTAAGTCCTCTAGCGCCGCGAGATCGTCAGCTCGTACGGCCCAAAGCTCCCCGCCGTGAGCTTCACCTCTGCGTAGTACCAGCCGCTCGCCGGCGCCCTGTACCCGATCCCGTGCGTAAGACCGGGGCCGATCGCCTGGGCGGCGCGGAGATGTTGGGCATGGAGGTCGTTCACGCGCTTCGTCCCGGGCTTCCACAGCAGCAGGTTCGAGGTGGAGCCCTGCGGCCCGTTGAGGGTGAGCTTCACCTTGTGGCCCTTCTTCAGATAGAGGCGGTACACGTCGATCTGGTCGTCCCAGAAATCGATCGTCGCTTTGACGGAGGTGACCTTGGTGCCGAGCCTGGCCGCAGAGCCGCCGGCATCGTCGTTGGGCTCGAGCCGGTCCGGCGGTGGCAGCACGCCTTCGAGCGCGCCGATCGCCTTCGCGACGTCGAGTCGCCCCCAACCGCTGGACGCGTCGCGCTGCAGCGGGCACTGTTTGCAGCCGTTCGAGGCATTCATGTCCGTCGCGGTGCGCTCGAGCACGTCAATGACCTGATCGGGCTGCAGCGTCGGGTGGAGCGCCAGCATGACAGCCGCCGCCGCCGTCACCTGTGGCGCGGCGAATGAAGTGCCGGCCGCGTGCCGGAACTCGTCCGGGCCGCAGTCGGAATACCCCTGGTTCTGGCAGAGCGGGCGCGTCGCGGTCAGGGCGCGCGGCAGGGTGGAGTAGATCTCCTGCCCGGGCGCCGAGATGTCGTTGTAGATGCGGTCTCGGTTCGAGAACTGCGGCACGTTGCCGGTCGGGCTCAGCGCGCTCACTCCGAGCACATGAGGTAGCGCAGCTGGATAGCTGGCGAACGGCCAGGGGGACTGTGGCGCGTCATCGGAGTTCCCGACGGCAGCGATGAGCACGGCACCGCGGCTCACCGCGTAGTTGATCGCACTCGCCTCGACGCGCGAGAAGGTGTCGCGGCGTGGATCGAACGGATCACGCAGGCCGCCGATCGAGAGGTTGATCACGCGTGCACCGACATCGACTGCCCAACGGATCGCTTCCGCCTCGTCGCGCACGTCGATCGACTGGTCCGCACGTGCGATCTTGGCGATCACGAGCTGTGCGGGAAACGCCATGCCGGCGATGCCTTCGTTGTTGTCGATCGAGGCCGCGATCATTCCTGCGACGAAAGTCCCGTGGCCTTCCTCGTCGGTGAGTGGACTGCCTCCGACCCAGCTCCTCGCCTGCCAGATCCGTGCGCGCGGGAATTCCGGGTGACTGCCGTCGATCCCCGAGTCGATGATCGCCACCCGAACCGGGTTGACGACGGGAAGCTCGATCGGGAACGCGTCGAACGCGTGGTCCTGAGCCAGGTAGTACTGCTTCGGCGCGAGGGGGTCGGTTGGGACGAAGCCCGCACGAAACGGCATCGCAGCGGCGGTCGGCGCCAGCGCGAGCGCCAGAACCACGAGAGCCGTTGTCCTCACGAGGTCGAGACCTGGAGCACCGGCGAGAAGCCGACCACGAACCCGTGGCCCGAGCTCACGCGGGCGCGGTAGACCCCGGTCGTGAGCTGCAACTTCGCAAGAAAATCACCGTTTGCCTCGACGGTGGCCTGCCCGACCGTCGGCCAGGCCTCGCCCTGTTGCCTCTGGATCAGGACCGTCGTCCCGGCGAGCGACGCCGGGCGGACGTAGCCGGTGAGCCGGTCCTGCGTTCGAGCCGGATAGAAGCGCGCGAGCGGCGCAACCGGAACGCGCACCGGCTCCGCGCTCACCTTTCCGCTAGACAGGCGGTAGCGCGTCGTAACCGTCGGCTTCACGAGCGCCGTGATTACCCCGTCCTGATCGCCTTTCAGCGACGCAACATCGGTCCAGCTGTCTCCCTGCAGTTGTTGCAGCACCGCCTGCGTCAGTCCGCGAGCGATGCCCGTCAGCTTGCCGCGTCCTCCGTACGTGACGGGCTGCGTGGGAGCGGTCAGCGAGAGGACGCCGACGCTGAACCAGGTCGATTGCAGTTTTAGCCTGCGGCGCAGGTCCGCGCCCTGCATGGCGAGCGTACCCTTCGTGCCGATGACGTTGAGCACCTTGATCCGGCCTGAGGAGTTCAGCTCCGGTTGCAGATCGACGACGCGACCCTTCATCTTCAGGACCTTTGCGAGCTTCGCGCCCGTGAAGACGAGCGGTCCCCAATCGTGGTGTGGAGAGATCGAGTCGTAGGGGTCCGGAACCGAGACGAGGTAGGGGACGGGCTCTCCCCACGCGTCTTCGGCCGACATTGTGCGCCCGCCGGACGTCGAGAAGAAGTACGTCTTTGCGACCTGTCCCTCGTAGAGCACGACCTGGCCGGCTGTCGCATTGACGGCGGCATTCGTCGACGGCTTCTCGTGCTCGATCCCGAGATACACCTGGCTCCGCGTATCCGAATAAAGATCGAACGCACCGGTCCTGCGCGTTGCCAATGCGTACGAGCGCGCGACCACGGCTTGTGCTTTGAGCGCCTCGGGAAGCCACGTGAACGGCATCTCCGACGGGACAACCCCGTAGAGGTACTGCTCCAGCCCGACCATGTTGATCGCCCGCAGCTTTCCGGCGGTGACGTCGATCTGGATCGACCCCCGATAGCGGTGCTTGAGGCCGAGGGCGGCGGCCCCCGGCTGGAACAGCAGCGGGCCGGGCAGCGCACGTGGCGCTGTCTGACCGTCCACCGCGAGCTTGAGCGCGGGCGTCAGCGTGTACTTCCCTGCAGCGACGATGTGCACGACCCCGCTCCCGTCGCGCACCTTGAAGTCAGCCGTCGAACCGATGTCCAGTTTGGCGATCCCGGTCGTCAGAAGCACTCGAACGCGCGAGACCGGTGCGGCTCCGAGCTCCGTCCCGGGGAAGTAATGCAGCACGATGTTCTCGTAGAGGACGCCCTTCTGGGCGTAGCCGTACGCCCCGTATTGACTCAGGCCGACGCCGTGTCCCCAACCGTGGCCGGTGACGAGGAACGTCGCAGCTCCGGCGGGAACAGGCTGTGCGTCCGTTCGGGTAGGCGCCGCCGAGCCGGCGGCGAGCACGAGAACGGAGACGAGTACGAGGGTTCGACGCATCGAGCTGACCCAGCCAGGACGCGACCGAGGCTAGCAAAGGGTCTCATGAGCAGCGGCTTTCTTTACGGAACCCTCATCTCATCGTTTGCGCGACCATGAACGGGGGAAATCCGTTTCCTTACTTTGGCCGTGAAGATCGCCATCCTCCCGCCCCGCTACCGCAGCCCCGAGCAGATCGGACGCGGCGGCATGGGCGACATCTACCGGGCGACCGATTCGGTGCTCGGCCGTGTCGTGGCGATCAAGGTTCTGGCCGATCGCTACGCCCACGACGAGTCCGTCCGCGAACGGTTCACGCGCGAGGCGCTCTCCGCAGCCCGTCTCTCGGGAGAGCCGAATACCGTCACGATCTACGACGTCGGCGAGCACGACGACCGTCCGTACATCGTCATGGAGTACCTCGGCGGCGGGTCGCTCGACGATGTGCTCCGAAGCGACGGGGCACAGCCACCGGAACGCGTCTTCACATGGCTCGAAGAAGCGGCGCGCGCACTCGACGCGGCGCACCGTGAAGGCGTCGTCCATCGTGACGTCAAGCCTGCGAACCTGATGCTCGACGGCGAGGGCCATGTTCACGTGGCCGACTTCGGGATCGCAAGCTCTGCCGGCATGGAGTCCCTGACGATGACCGGGACCGTGCTGGGAACCGCCGGATATTTCGCGCCCGAGCAGGCGCAGGGCGATCGCGCTAGCGCGGCGAGCGACCGTTATGCCCTCGCGATCGTCGCGTGGGAGCTGCTCACGGGAGGACGCCCGTTCGAATCGGAGAGTACGACCGCGGAAGCGGCGGCGCACATCAATGCCCCGATTCCGGCGATCTCTGCTGCCGGAGATTTCCCGCGTGAGCTCGATCGCGTCTTCGGGCACGCGCTCGCGAAGGATCCGGCCGAGCGGTACGCGACCGCGGGCGAGTTCGTCGCCGCACTGAGGTCGGCGTTCAGTGAAGCCGCTGGAGCGACAGGGGAGCTCGCCGCGGTTGCCCCGCTGCCGACGGCGGCGACGCGTCGCATGCGAGGAGCCGAAGAAGTCGCGTACGCGCCTTACCCGCCCGACGCCCGTTCCTCGCGCGGCGCCTGGCCGCTACTCGCCGCGCTCCTGCTCGCCGGCGCGGTCGCGGGTGCGCTGCTCGCGTACTTCCTCACGCGCGGCGACGGTGCAAGGCCGGCGCCCACAACGGTAGTCACGCACGTCCGAACGGTGACGACGCAGGGTCAGGTCACGACCGTTTCGAAGCCCGTCACCGTCACGACGGCCCCCAGCGCTGGGGTTGCCCCGAGCGCCGGTGGCGCAGCGCTCAACACCGCCGGGTTCAGGAAGATGCAGGCGGGTGACTATGCGGGAGCGCTGCCGTTGCTCGAGCGCGCCGTGCAGAAGCTTCAGGGCTCGAGGTCACTCGACGAGGCCTACGCCGACTACAACCTCGCGTTCACCCGGTTCCAGCTCGGCAGCTGCGAGGGCGTGCTCGAGCTCCTCGACCGCTCCGAGGCGATTCAGGGTCAACGCTCTGAGATCGACCGGCTCCGAGAGCAGGCGCAGCAAAGCTGCTAGTGAGCGTTAGCTCAGGCGAGTGGCGTATTGCTTGTCGTAGTACTCGCGGAACCCGCCCGAGCGCTTGATCGGCTCCCACCAGTCGCGGTTGTCGCGGTACCAGTCGATGGTCGCGCGCACGCCGTCGGCCCAGTCGCGCCGCGGCTGCCAGCCGAGCGAGTGGACCTTCGCCGTCTCGAGCGAGTAGCGCCGGTCGTGTCCAGCGCGGTCTTCGACGTTTCGGACGAGTAACGGATCGACGCCGAGGTGCTCGACGATCAGCTTCGTGAGCTCCACGTTCTCGTGCTCCTCGTTCGCGCCGACGTTGTAGACCTCGCCCGCCTCGCCCTGTCGGAGGACGAGCTCGATCGCCGCGCAATGGTCGTCGACGTGGAGCCAGTCGCGGACCTGGCGCCCGTCGCCGTAAAGCGGCAGCGGCTCGCCGTCGAGGGCGTTCGTCGCGAAGAGCGGGAGCACCTTTTCCGGATACTGGTTGGGCCCGTAGGTGTTCGAACCTCGCGTGATCGAAGCGTTGGCGCCGAAAGTCCTCACCGCTGCGAGCACCTGGAGGTCGCCGCCGGCCTTCGAGGCGCTGTATGGGCTCGAGGGCCGCAGCGGATCGTCCTCACGCGACGACCAGCCCGGCTCGACGTCCCCGTAGACCTCGTCTGTCGACACCTGGACGAATCGGGCGCCGAGCTCCTCGGCCGCCTGAAGCAGCACGAGGGTCCCCAGGACGTCGGTGCGCACGAAGTCCTCCGGGCCGAGAATCGACCGATCGACGTGGGTCTCGGCGGCAAAGTTGACGATCGCGTCGACCGGGCCGATCTGGTCGACGTCCCCGCGCGTCGCGATGTCGCCTCGCCGGCAATCGATCCCTTCGGGCAGGTTGGCCGGATTCCCCGCGTACGTGAACTTGTCCAGCACCACCACGTCCTCGCCCGCCGCGAGCATCCGCCTGACGAAGTGCGAGCCGATGAACCCCGCACCACCGGTGACGAGTAGGCGCACGGCGCCACCGTATAGACTCCGTCCGTCAGTGAGGCAATGGAGCCTCGGGCGCCTCGTCTGCGCCTGAGGCTTTTCGCGTTTCAAGGGAGGATTTCATGGCGCAGGTCGAGACACGCAACAGGGCGACGTCGAGCGAGGATTCGCGCAAACGGGTGCACGGTCGGATCGAGAAGGAGGGGATCGAATTCGTCCTGCTCTGGTTCACGGACATCGAGGGCCACCTGAAGAGCTTCGCGGTGACGCCGAGCGAGATCGAGGCGGCCCTCGACGACGGCATGGGCTTCGACGGCTCGTCGATCACCGGGTTCAACGCGATCGAAGAATCGGACATGGTCGCGATCCCGGACCCGGAGACCTTCCAGCTGATGCCGTGGAAGGAAGGCGAAACAAGGGTCGCGCGGATGATCTGCGACATCGTCACGCCTGATGGGAATCCCTATGAAGGGGATCCACGCTACGTGCTGCGTCGCGCGCTCGACCGCATGGCGGCGCTCGGCTTCGACACCTTCAACGTCGGTCCGGAGCTCGAGTACTTCCTGTTCCGCGACGACAAGGGCACCGAGACGCTCGACGAGGGCGGCTACTTCGCCATGACGACCCTGGATGCGGCGAGCGAGCTGCGACAGGAGACCGTTCGTGCGCTCGAGGGCATGGGCATCCCGATCGAGTACGTCCACCACGAGGTCGGGCCCTCCCAGCACGAGATCGACATGCGGTACTCGGACGCGCTCGCGATGGCCGACCATACGGTCACCTACCGGCTGATCGTGAAGGAGATCGCCAAGAAGTCCGGCTATCACGCGACCTTCATGCCGAAGCCGATCTTCGGCGAGAACGGCTCGGGGATGCACACGCACCAGTCGCTGTTCAAAGACGGGCGCAACGCGTTCTTCGACGGCGACGACGAGTGGAACCTCTCAGCTGCCGGGAAGGCGTTCATCGCGGGCCAGTTGAAGCACGCGAGAGAGATCAGCGCCGTGTTCGCGCAGTGGGTGAACTCATACAAGCGGCTTGTCCCGGGCTACGAGGCGCCGGTGTACGTCGCGTGGTCGCGGCGCAACCGATCGGCTCTGATCCGAATCCCTCTCTACAAGCCCGGCGCCGAGCAGGCGACGCGGGCGGAGATCCGTTGCCCCGATCCGGCGTGCAACCCGTACCTGACGTTCGCCGCCCTGCTCCATGCCGGCCTCGAGGGGATCGAACAGGGGTACGAGCTACCCGACCCGATGGAGACGAACCTCTATCACCTGACCGCGGAACAGCGAAAGGAGCGCGGAATCGTCTCGCTCCCGGAGACGCTCGGCGAGGCCGTCGACGCACTCGCAGGGTCGGAGCTCGTTCGCAAGGCGCTCGGCCCGCACATCTTCGACCGCTACGTGGAGCTGAAGCGGGCCGAATGGGACGAGTACCGGGTCCAGCTCACCGAGTGGGAGCTCAAGAAGTACTTGTCAGTGCTCTAGGCGTGGGGGAACGCAGGTTCCCTTGGGAAGCCGTCGACGGGCCAGCACCTGACTTGTCCGCCGCCTGAAAAAGGAGGATGATTGGGGCCGGTCTCGTGAGCTTCTGCGGCCTACGAGATCCAACTGACGGCCGACTGCGAGCTGCTGCTTCATAGCGCAGCTCGTGGTCGTTCTACCGCCGAAAATGCGGAGCATTTTCGGCGGGTAAAGGGTAGGACTTCGTTTCGCTCGTCTACAAGAAGCGACGGATCGTCTCGCGGGCGACGCGGAGGCCGACGACCTGGCTGGTGGGATCGACGTCGGCGATCGTGTCGGCCGGGACCAGGCGGCGGTGGCGCGAGAAGAAGCCGGCGCGAACCGAGAGGGCGTCGGGGACGTCGGGGAGCGTTCCGTACATCGGACACTCGACCTTGCCGACCACTCGACCGCGGTTGTCCGCCACCAGGAAACCGGCCGTGTCCACGAGATTCAGAGGGAGTGCGGACATGGTTCGAACCTATTCCTCGTCTGCAAGGAAATTCCCCTGCGCGCAGTAAGGGTTCTGTAAATGGGTCAGCCGCCAGGTTTCGCCGACATGGCCCACCAGGCCACCGCCAGGGCCGCGAGATAGACCGGCGCCAGGATCGCCACAGCCACCGAGGCGCGTCCGACTCCGCCGCGGCGCGCGCTGGCCCAGGCGAGCACGCCGAGGGCGATCAGGATGATCAGGCCCGGCTCCGAGACGACGAAACCGACGTCGACCCAGCCGGGGGTCTTGTCCGGAAACTCCTTGTCCGCGATCAACTGGGCGCCGACGCGCATCACGATCCAGGACGGCAGCACCACGAAGATCAGCGTTCGAAAGGCAACCTTAGACAGCAGCGCCGCGTTTTCGGTGCGCTTTCGCGCCGCCACGGCCAGCACGGTCACCGCCCCGATCGACCCGGCGAGAAAGATGGCGCCCAGGACGTGCAGGAAGAGTGGGAAGTTCCAGCTGTCGGGGCGGACGAGTGCGAGCATCAGGCGCCCGGCTTCCAGATCATCAGGGCCAGGATCGCAACGATGACGACTCCGCTCCCCCAGCTCAGGCCGAGCCAGACGGGATCGCGCAGCCGGGACGACAGCTCCTGGCTCGGGGCGTCGCCCTCCGCGGCGAGACGTTCGGCGAGCTCTCGCGTCTGCTTCTCGCGTCCCCCTCCGATACCGCCCAGTGCGTTGGCCAGGACCCAGAGGACGAGTGCCAGAACGATCCAGGTCTCACCCCAGCCGTAGCCGACCTGGTGTACGAGCCAGAGCCCGAAGCCGAGCGTCAGCACCATTCCGGCCCCGATCGCGATCACGGCCAACCGCGCCAGCCGGAACAGCACGGCGATCTCGCTGGGACGCTCTCGCTGCAGCGCCGCGAAGTTGAAGATCCCGGCCATCACCGCGCCGCCGAGGACGAGGAATGCCCCTGTGACGTGGAGGAACAGCAGCCAGTCATACGTGTCCACGCCGACTAGCCTAGGTACCCCAGTGGACGTACGGGCTCGCCATCTGCGCCTTCTCACCGAGACGATCGCCGCGGTGAACTCGACGCTCGACCTCGAAGAGGTCCTCGAGCTCGTCGCGAGCAAGGTCGCCGACGCCCTCCGGACCGAGGCCTGCTTCGTCTACCTCTATGACGAGCGCACGAATGAGCTCATTCTCCGCGCTACGCACGGGACGAGCGTCGAGGAGATGACGAAGCGCCCTCGCCTGCGGCCGGGCGAGGGGATCACTGGAACCGCCGCGGCCGATCGGGCGCCGGTGATGATCCCGTCGCAGGCGCATCTCGATCCTCGCTTCAAGCAGTTCGCGAACCTGTCGGAAGACGATTACGAATCGATCCTCGCGGTGCCCATTCTTGCCCGCGACAAGCTCGCCGGCGCGCTGAACGTGCGCACGCTCGCGCCGCGCGAGTTCACTCAGGACGAGATCGAGTTGCTCGTTGCGATCGCGGATCAGGTGGCGCAGACGATTCAGCACGCGCAGCTCTACGCACAGGCGCAGAGCCGGGTCGCCGAGCTCGAGGCCCTGGCCAAGATCTCGGAGGCGGTGTCCGAGTCGCTCTACCTCGAGGAGTCGCTCGAGGCGATCGTGAAGACGACGATGGAGGCGGTCGGCGCGACCGGCGCGGCGCTGGTCCTCGAGGACGGCAACATCGCCTGGCCTGAAGGGCGCGCTGGGATATATAACGTCCGCCTTCCTTTGCGCTGGAAGCGGCGGCAGATCGGCGAGCTCGTCTGCGATCGCGATACGCCGTTCACGGACGAGGAACGAGCGTTGCTCGTGTCGATCGCGCACCACGCAGCGGTGGCACTCGAGCATGGGCGCGCCGTCATGCGCGGCGTCCTCGCGCAAGAGATTCACCACCGGGTCAAGAACAACCTGCAGACGGTGGCGTCGCTGCTGCGCCTGCAGGCCCGCGCCACAGACACGGACCCGCGCAAGGCGCTCGAGGATTCGGTCCACCGCATTCTCGCGATTGCGGCCGTGCACGAGGTCCTGACGGAACAGCGCGAGGAGGTCGTGGAACTACGCGAGCTGCTCGAACGTCTGCGAGCAATGCTCGTGCAGGGCCTCGCCGGCGGCAAGGAGGTTCAAGCCGACCTCGAATCCGTGTCGATCGCCGGCAACAGAGCGACGGCGTTGGCGCTGGTCTTCAGCGAGCTGCTGCAAAACGCCCTGGAACACGGCGGCAACAGCGTCCAGATCGAGCTAGCGCAGCGAAACGGCGAAGTGGTGCTCTCGATCGCCGACAACGGCTCGGGAATCGAAGCCGAAGCAACGGGAACGGGCCTATCGATCGTCCAGGCGCTGGTGCGAGACGAGCTCCAGGGCCGCCTCAACCTTCACAGCGAGGAAGGGACGAGGGCCGAGGTGGTT
>DASVEU010000015.1:0-5925 GCA_036380395.1 Gaiellaceae bacterium | reverse complement strand
AGGGAACGCGTACGAGCCGGCACCACGCCGCCGTCCCGGTCGTCACCGGATCCCGAAAGCCGAAGACGTGCACGACGTCCGGACGAGGTAGCCGCGCGAGCTCCGCTGGGAGTGTCGGGGTGATTCCCATCCAGCGATAGCGGAGCGGCGTCCCCAGGTAGCGGACGTTCGCTCCGTCGACGACACCCGCCGACGATCGTGGCGAAGGGCGCTGCTCCAGGTCGACGATCGTCGTCGTGAGGACGTCGATGTCGTATCCGCGCGCGACGAGTCGTCTGACGAGCTCGCCGGCCGCGACGACGGGACCGCCAAACGCTCGTGAGGGCGACCAGGCAGGAGCGGCGAACAGGATGCGCAGCGGTCGGTTGCTCACGCCACCAGCGTAGTGCCCTAGCCTTGTGCCGATGCCCGGCGGCCGCAAGCCACGTCTGCTCGTTCTCAACCAGTACTACTGGCCGGGCGTCGAGGCGACCGCACAGTTGCTCACCGAGCTCTGCGAGTCGCTTGCGGAAGAAATGGACGTACGTGTCGTCACGGGCGTCCTCCACGGGCACGAGGATGAGCCACGGGATCTAGTGCAAAACGGCGTCCGGGTGATTCGCGTCCCGTCGACGTCGTTCGAGCGATCGAAGCTTGCCGCTCGTGCCTCGAACTACATCACCTACCTGGCGAACGCGCTCCTGCGGAGTCTCCGGGGAGTGCGGCCGGACGTCGTCCTCTGTATGACCGATCCGCCGATCATCGCCGACATCGCGCTTCTGGTTGCGCGCCGGTATCGCGCGCCTTTCGTCGTCATCAGCCAGGATGTCTTTCCGGAGATCGCGGTACAGCTCAAGCGGTTGGAGAATCCGGCGTTGATGAGTTTGTTGCGCTCGCTCGTCTCGCTCTATCTGCGCCGTGCCGATCGGGTGGTCGCGATCGGGGACACCATGAGGAAGCGGCTCGAGGAGAAGGGTGCACGGCCTGAACGGGTACGTGTCATTCCAAACTGGGTGGACACGAAGCGGCTGCGGCCTTCCGAGGATGGCAACGAGTGGTCAACGGGAGTCGGACTGGACGACAAGTTCGTCGTCATGCATAGCGGTAACGTTGGCCACGCGCAGGATCTCGATTCACTCGTTCGTTCCGCGACATTCCTGCGAGACCTGGACGACCTCAGGATCGTGATCATCGGCATGGGGGCGCGTCACGCCGAGCTCGTTGCGCTCTCGAAGCAGCTCGAGGTCGATCAGGTCCGGTTCCTCTACTACCAGCCGCGCGGAGTCCTCCCATCTTCGCTCTCAGCAGCGGACGTGCACGTCGTCGGGCTGGCGCCGGGCCTGGCCGGCTACGTCGTTCCCAGCCGGCTCTACGGAATCCTCGCCGTCGCCAGGCCGGTGATCGTCGCCGCCGATCCTGAGAGCGAGACGGCACAGGTCGTGGAACGGGCCGGCTGCGGCATCGTCGTCTCACCCGGTCGTCCCGAGTTGCTGGCGCGCGCAATCCGCGACGCACACGACGGCAAGTACGACCTGGATGCCATGGGCGCTCGCGGGCGCGAGTGGGTGGTACGGGAGGCGGACCGGTCCGTCGCCCTGCGACGCTATCGCGACCTTCTGCGCGAGCTTGCGTCGTAGCTCGCTCGCTGCTGCGGGCTTGATCGGCGCGCTCGCCCTCGTCGCGGGATGGAATGCGTACAAGTATCCGAGCGGCGCGGGCTACGACGTGCGCCAACATCGCGAGTACGCCGACCTGTTGATCCACCACGGGAGGATTCCCGGGCCGGAATCGCGCAGCGAGTACTACACACCACCGGTTTTCTACGCGCTCGCCGGCGTGGCGACCGTGATCGGCGAGCACGTCCATCCAGGTGACCCGCACAAGCTCGGCCAGGTGCTGAACTGGTTCGTCTTGCTCGCGACGGCCGGTGTCCTCTGGCTGCTTGCACGCGAGCTCTTCCCGCGCCGGCCGTGGCTGCAGCTCTCTGCGCTCGCCTTCTTCTGCTTCCTGCCTGTCGTTCTGCGCGTGGGTGCCATGTTCCATCCCGAGCCGTTGTCGATGCTCCTCTGCTCGATCGGGTTGCTGCTGGGGACGCGCATGCTCGGACGTCACGAGTACCGCTGGCAGCTCGCCGTCGCAACGGGCGTGGCGCTGGGGTTGGCGCAACTGGTGCGCGCCTTCTCGCTCTGGACCTTCGCGGCGGTCGTGCTCGGCTTCGCGGCAGCCCGCGCGTGGCGGCCGCTCGTCGTGATCGTCCTCGTGACCGTGGTGGTGACGGCGCCCTGGTACGTCCGGCAGGCGATCGAGTACGGCAACCCCGTCTTCGACCGGCCGACGAAGCACGAGGCGATCTGGAACCGCCGGCCCGCCCGCTTCTATGTCGGACTCGGGCTGCCGCAGGTCATCACGGATCCGATCCGACCGCATTTCCGCAACGAGGCGATCCCGACGACGTACAGCGAGGTGTGGGGGGACTACTTCGGCGTTTGGAGGGGGAGCCGCCGGGACCAGAGCATCATCGGGCTTCTGCCGACGCTGCTCGCCGTCGTGGGCTGGGCGGTTCTGCTGGCACGTTCACGGCGACTGCCGGCACGCCTGCCGGCCGCGCTGCTCCCGGGTCTCGGAATCCTGGGGTATCTCTATTTCACGATCAGCTATCCCACTCCGGACGGCGATGTCTTGAAGGCGAGTTACATGCTCACGACTGCCCCGGCGTGGGCGCTCGCCTTCGGTTACGCGATCGACCGGCTGCCCGGCCGCTCGCGCCTCGTCGTGGCCGCGATCCTGGCCGCCTCGGCGCTCGCAAGCCTGCCTTTCCTGCTGTACTGACCGCCGTGACGGCCGTTCTCTTCACGTGTGCGGGGCAGCGCGTGGACATCGTGGGCGCGTTCAGGCGCGCCGGCGCCACGGCCGTTGCAGCAGACGCCAACCCGCTCGCCCCCGCGCTCTACCACGCCAACGTGCACGCACTCGTCCCCCGGATCGAGGACCCTGGCTACGTTCCGGCGCTGCGTGCGCTTGTCGAGCAGCACGACGTCCGGCTGATCGTGCCGCTGACCGATCTCGACCAGGTCGTGCTTGCGCGCTCTCGTGCCGAGCTCGGCGCGGTGGTGTTGCTTCCCGACGCGGAGATCGTCGGGCGTCTCGGTGACAAGTACCTGGCACATCTCCTGTTCGAGGAGCGCGGGATCGCGACCCCGCCGACCTGGCTGCCGAACGGCGTGCCCGACGATGCGGCGTATCCGCTGCTCGTGAAGGCGCGCCACGGCTTCGGCTCGCGGCACATCTACCGTGCGGCCGACGCCGCGCAGCTCGGTTTCTTCCTCGGCTACACGCCGGTCGAGTCGATCGTGCAGGCGTGCCTGGGCGGCGAGGAGTTCTCGATTGACGTCTTCTGCGATCTGGATGGCCGCTGCCTGAACGCGATTCCCCGCACGATGATCGAGTCGAAGGGGGGCGAGTCGATCAAGGGGATGAGCATTCGCGACGAGCAGCTGATCGAGCTGGCGCGCGACGTCGCCGAGAAACTGCGGCTCGTCGGCCCGGCCAACATCCAGTGCTTCCGCGAAGCCGACGGGTCGCACTACCTGACCGACATCAACACGAGGTTCGGCGGCGGGTTCCCGCTGCCGCTCGCCGCCGGCGGACGCTATCCGGAGCTCGCGCTCGCACTCGCCCGGGGCGAGCATCCCGAGCCGCGCCTAGGCGACTTCCGCGAGGGCATCGTCATGACACGCTTCTTCTCCGATCTCAGCCTCACCCCGAACGGCGACGGGACACTGAAGCCGCTTTCGGTCGACCGCAGTGAGGGCTGAAGCCGCGGTCTTCGCCGCGGCGCGCTCCTCTCGGTGGCCCTTTGTGATCGCGGTAGCCGTCGTCGTCGGCGGCTACGCCGGCCTGCTCGCCTGGGATGTCGCTCACTACGACTGGCTTCGGGGATACGACGCCTACGCGAACTCCCTCTACAGCGACGTCATACGCCTGCACCACCGGTTGCCGACGACGAGCGAGACCGACGTCTGGCACACGCCACCGCTCTTTTTTGCGTTGGCCGCACTCGTCGAATCGCACCGGGGCGTGCAATTCCTCGATGGTGCCGCAGCGCTTGCGGTCGTCATCTTCGCGGGGCTCATCGCACGCGAGCTCTTTCCCCGCTCGCGCCTGATCCAGATCGCCGCGCTCGCGTTCGCCGCCCTGACACCTGTCCTGACACGGACGGCGGTGATGTACCACCCCGAGCCGCTGGCGACCGCCCTGGCCGGGGCAGGCCTCTACGTGACCGTCCGAACGCTTGCGCGCGGGAGCCACGTGCTTCGAGGTGGCGCCGTCGCCGGCCTTCTCTTTGGCCTCGCGATCTTGACTCGCACGTGGTCGGTCGCGCCGGCGGCAGCATGCTTTCTCGGGCTCATCCTCTTTGCCTGGCTCGAGCGGGAGCCCCGCGGCCTCTACAGCGCCGGCCTGTTCGTCGGCATCGTGCTGATTCTCACGCTGCCGTGGTTCGTTCACCAAGCAAGGTCTCACGGAAGCCCGTTCGCATTCAACCGTCCGGCCCCCAAGGAACAGTTCTTCTCACGACGGCCCGCCAGCTTCTACCTCAGCCTCGACGTCGGCACCGTTCTCTCCCACCCCTATGCCCCGAACTTCGCGAATCACCTCCTCCCCGTGCTGTACACGGACTGGTGGGGGGACTACTGGCGTTACTTCGAGATCCCGTACGAGAACATCTCGGCTCCTCCTTTGCTGCCGCCGAAGTACGAGAAACCACGGGTTCGTCAGAACTACGTCGGCGTCGCGCCGACACTGCTGGGAGTCGCGGGCTTCGTCGGCATCGTGTGGGCGGCGCTGCGGCGCCGAAGCCCGGCCCTGCTCGTCTTACCCCTCGCGATCGTCCTGCTCGGCCTCGAGTTCCTCGTCTTCCAGATCGCCTACCCACATGCCGACGGGGACACCATCAAAGCGACCTACCTCTTGAACGCGGTGGCGCCCCTTGCGGTCTGCGCGGCGTACGCGCTGGGTTGGCTGCGTCGCGCCGGGAGGCTCCTGACCATCGCCGTCTTCGGCTTGCTCGTTTACGCCGCCGTCCTTGATATTTCATTTCTGGTGCTTCGGACATGAGATACGTGGTGACCGGCGCGGCAGGGTTCATCGGGTCGCACCTGTCGGAAACGCTCATCGCGCGCGGCCACGACGTGGCCGGCGTCGACTGCTTCACGGACTACTACGATCCGGCGCTGAAGGAGGCGAACGCCGAAGGGCTCGATGTCGCTCGCCTCGATCTGGCACACGAGGATCTCGACCTCTCCGGGGTCGACGGTGTCTTCCACCTCGCCGGCCAGCCCGGTGTGCGCAGCTTCGGAGATGTCTTCGAGGAGTACGTGCGCCGCAACCTGCTCGCGAGCCGCAGAGTGTTCGAGGCCGCCGCCGCCGCAGGCGTCCGGGTCGTCTTCGCGTCGTCGTCGTCGATTTACGGGGATGCGGAGCGATACCCGACACCCGAGGAGACCGCGCCGCGCCCGATCTCCCCGTACGGGATCACGAAGCTGGGTTGCGAGCAACTCGCGCACGCCTATACGCAGGGCTTCGGGCTCGACGCGGTCGTCCTGCGCTACTTCACGTTCTACGGTCCGCGCCAGCGCCCGGACATGGCTCTCGCCCGCGTCGTGGACGCGCTGACGCGCGGCTCATCGTTCGAGCTCTACGGCGACGGGCTTCAGTCGCGGTCGTTCACGTACGTCGCCGACGGGATCGCCGCGACGATTGCGGCGATGGAGAGCGCGCGCGCAGGCGCCGTCTACAACGTGGGCGGTGGGGAGGAAGCGACGATGCGCGAGGCGATCGCGACGCTGGAACGCATATCGGGCCGGACCCTCGACCTCGTCGAGCGCCGGGCGGCGGCCGGAGACGTGAGGCGCACCTCCGCGGACGCAACCAGGATCGAGCGCGACC
>DASVEU010000014.1:0-3980 GCA_036380395.1 Gaiellaceae bacterium | reverse complement strand
GGGATTCCGAAGACGGCCATGACCGCATCGCCGATGAACTTCTCCACCGTGCCGCCGTGGCGTTCCAGCACGTTGCGCGCGAGCGTGAAGTACCGCTCCATCACTCGGCGGAGCGACTCCGAGTCGAGGCGCTCGCCCAGTGCGGTCGAGCCGGAGACGTCGCAGAAGAGGATGGTCACGGTCTTGCGGACCTCGCGCGCCGAGGGCGCCTCGGCGAGCGCCGCTCCGCAGGACCCACAGAAACGGAACCCCTCGGGATTCTCTGAGCCACAGCTCGGACAAACGGTCATCCAACGAGCGTAACTGGCACGGCGGCGAACTTCGATCCGAATCGACCCCGTGCCGTTGGGTCATGATGACGTCATGCCTGGGCGATGGAGAGACGTTGCCGGCCTGATCGCAGCCGCGACCGTCCTGGCGTTCGTGGTCGCCGAGCCCATCATCGCCGCGACGCCGCGGCTCGTCGTGCATCCGGTCAGCGTGCCGCGCGGCGCGACGGTGACGGTCAGCGGCAAGGGCTGTCGGGCGGGCGATGTTGTCTATCTGATCTCTCCGCCGTTCGCCGGCCACGCCTTCGTGCAGCACTCCGTCGCAACGCGCGCCCGTTCGAGCGGGACGTTTTCCCGTCTCGTCGCCATCCGGACGACCATTCGTCCAGGGCGCTACCTGATCACCGCCCGCTGCGGCGGTGGAAACCTCGGGGTCTCGGCGGCTCTTCGCGTCTACTGATTCGTCGCTGCGGAACCCCGCAGTGCGGCCAGCAGCTCCTGGTGCCGACGCTCCTCGTCCGGCATCCCTTCCTCTGCCGGCGAGCGAAAGCGCGTCAGCAGTGCGTTCACGGGCTTCACCACGAAGAAGAACACCGAGCCGGCGATCGCGACGAACTGGATCACGTTCGTGATGAATGCGCCGTAGCGGAACTTCGCGTCGTTGATCGTAAACGTCAGGTCGCTGAAGTTCGGCTTCCCGATGATCATTGCAATCACCGGCATGATCAGATCGTTCACGAGCGAGTTGACGACGGCCGCGAACGCAAGGCCCATCACGAACGCCACCGCCAGTTCCACGATGTTCCCCCGGAGCAAGAAGTCTCGAAACTCCTTCAACATCTCTCCTCCTCTCGTTCGATGCGGTTTCCGGCCGCGAGGCCGACTCTAAGCGGAGAATTGACGGAAGTCGATGCGGGCGCGCGTACGCTTCCGACATGACGCCACCGGCCTTCGTCGTGCTCGGGAGCAGCCGCCGCGACCGGGCCGGCGCGTACCGCATCAGTCGCGGCTGCCGGCGAGCAGTCGCTCAGGCCGCACAGCTGGCCGAGCGGCTCGAGCCTCGGGTCGTCGTGTTCAGCGGTTGGGCGCCGAGCGGCGGTGCCTCCGAGGCGGAGCAGATGCAGAAGCTCTGGAGTGGACCGGAGGTTGAGCTCGTACTGGAGCCGACCGCGTCGACGACGGCGGAGAACGCTGCGCGGACGCTACCGCTCCTGCTAGAGCGCCAGATCGACCACGCGGTCGTGATCTGCACACCACCTCACGTCTACCGCGCCCGCTGGTTCTTCCGGCGCCTGTACACCGCACACGGGATCCGGACGAGCTTCGAAGCGCCGCGAGTCGTTCCCACGCCCTCGGCGGTCATCTGGGAGCTCGGCGCCCTGACAGTGCGGTCGCGCCAGCTGCGAGCAGCCGAGGAAGAGCTGGAACGAGGACGGTCGCAGCCATGAGTGACACCGTGGTCTTCATTCCGGCGTGGAACGAAGAGGAGAACCTCCCGGCCGTCCTCGACGACCTCAGGCGCGAGCTGCCCAGCGCGGACGTGCTCGTGGTGGACGACGGCTCGACCGATCGCACAGCCGAGATCGCACGCGGACGCGGAGCCGAAGTCCTCTCGCTGGGTAGCAACCGCGGTTTGCCGATCGGGATCGCCGCCGGCTATCGCTGGGCCCTCGACCATGGCTACGCGTACTGCGGCCGGGTCGATGCCGATGGGCAGCACCCGCCGTCCGAGCTGGGGCGGCTGCTCGCAATCGTGCGCGAGGGCGGCTGCGACGTCGCAGTCGGTTCACGCTTCGTCTCGGGTGACGGTTACGAGCCCTACCGTTACCTGCCGAGCCCGGCGAGGCGGGTGGGCACCGGGCTACTCCGACGTGGAATGAAGCTCGCGCTGCGACGACCCTTCGCCGATGCGACGAGCGGTCTCTATGCGGTCAATGCGAAGGCACTGCCGGTACTGGCCGAGCCGTTCCGGACGGAGGCGCCTGAGGTCGAGGCCCTCCTCCGCCTCAGCGACGCCGGCCTGCGTGTCGAGGAAGTGCCAGTGAGGATGGAACCACGTGCGGGCGGCGTCTCGAAGCTCCGCGGCCGGAAGGCCGTCAAAGTGACCGCCACCGTGATCGGCACCCTGGTCGCAGCGCGATTTCTCAGGGCGCGGCGATCGGACTGACCCACCATGGTGCCCCGCCCGCTGCCGGACGGGGCACGGTGTCGAGCTAGGCGAACCGGAGAGCCGGCCCGGCCGCCTTCTTCACGGCCTTGGCGGCGAACCCAGGAAGCGAGAGCAAGATCAGTGCCAGCACCAGCAGCATGAAGTAGAAGTGCTTCTTCCTCATCAGACTGCGGGGATGGCCGGTGCGGTGACTTCAGGCGTGTACGTCGGGCCGTAGCCGAGAGCTCGTCCGAGCGGAGCGGCCACTGCGAGACCCGCCTTCTGCAACCACTCGGGCGGATGCGGCAACTGCACCGTGGCGAAGTGCGCCCGGGCGATCACGGCGAGCCGCAGCGGATTCGGCATGCCCTTGCGATTCGTCTTGCCGTCTTCGGCGAGCGCGAACATCGTCTCGAGCAGCGACTCGAACTGCAGCGCGGGTCGGACCTCGCAGACGAAACGCACTTCCTCCTCGCCGGCGTTCCAGAAGCGATGGGGCGTTCCCGGTTCGACGACGGCGATCTCGCCGCGACCGAGCGTGAGCTTTTCCTTGCCGCTCTTGAGGCCGAGCGTTCCCTCGATCACGGCGAAGCGCTCGCTCTGGAAGGGATGGACGTGCGTGGCGGCGACGAATCCGTCCGGCTGAACCGTGCACTCGATCACGACGGATTCGCCGTTCGTGTCGGCCGACGTGGCGTGGAACGTGATGCGCTCCCCTGTGACGGGGTTGTGGATCGTGTCGCCCGTGCGGATCATCTCGTGCCTCCTTCGTAGCTGTCGATTGACACTCCGGAGGCTAGGTCCGCGCGGCCGCAGTTTCGTCGGCGGGGAGAACGATCTCGCGTCGTCCTGCGGCGGATCTTTCAGGACGCCGTTGTCACTCTTGCGGATGAGGTCGTCTACGCCTGGTCGTTGCCGGTGAGGCCGCACTCGTAGGCAAGCACGACCGCCTGCACCCGGTCGCGGACGTCGAGCTTCGTCAAGACGTGCGCCACGTGGGTCTTCACCGTCGTGTCGCTGACGAAGAGCTCCTTCGCGATCTCGGCATTGGAAAGGCCTCGTGCCACGAGCTTCAGGACCTCGAGCTCGCGCGTCGTCAGCTCCGCGACCTCGGGAGGCAAGGTTCGAACCGATTGCGGCGGCCGGCGGACGAACTCCTCGATGACTCGACGCGTCACGGACGGCGCAAGGAGTGCGTCGCCCTGTGCGACCGCGCGGATGCCAGCAACGAGCTGCTCGGGCGGGACGTCCTTGAGCAGGAAACCGCTCGCGCCGGCCCTGAGAGCGTCGTAGACGTACTCGTCCATGTCGAAAGTCGTCAGCATCACGACCTTCGTGTCCACGCCGTCGGCCGAGAGCAGGCGGCGTGTGGCCTCGATCCCGTCGACCTGCGGCATGCGGACGTCCATGAGGACGACATCCGGTTTCAGGCGCAGCGCCTCAGCTACGGCGTCCGCGCCGTCCGCAGCCTCGCCGGCAACCTCGATGTCCGCTTCGGCGTCGAGGATCATGCGAAAGCCCGCGCGTACGAGCGCCTGATCGTCGACGATGAGGACGCTCAG
>DASVEU010000013.1:0-4633 GCA_036380395.1 Gaiellaceae bacterium | reverse complement strand
CGTCAGCAGCAACTCGCAGGCCGAATCCCCGCCCTCGCGCGCGATCCGCTTCGCGTCCTCTCGCCGCAGCTCCACGCTCCATAACTACGCCTCGATCCCCCGAAAGTCCTGCAAACCCAACCGGGAACCTGAACGCGTACCATCGACACGCTCGCGGCAACAGCCCCGGCGAGTGCCGAGGAAGTCGCCGCCTTCCGCGCCTCCGGCCTCGGCGACACGCCCGGCTGGCAGGCGGCGCTGTACCACCATGACCGCCAGCTCGCGGGAGTCGAACTGCAGCCGCACGAGCAGGCGCTCGTCGACCGCTTCACGTCCGACCTGCGGTGGGTGCGGGAGCGCCGTAACGCACGAGCCGAGGCTGTGTATGCCAAGACCGGAGCCGACGAGCTTCGTGTCGCGGCACAGCAGGGGCCGCTCACGATCGACGTGCTCGGCGAGAACGAGCCGTACACGAAGGAGCACTTCACGTACGTACTCGATCGTCTGGAGGAGCTCTTGGAGGACGTGCTCAGCCCGAGCTCCGAGACGTACCCGCTGTTCGATGACGCGACCGGCGCCGTCCTTCAGCGGATGATCGCCGGTGAGGCCCACGCGGACCCGGAGTGGACTCAGGCGCGGCACATCGGCCTGGCCAGCGAGCTCGTCCTCCACCTCGAGGCGTTCCCGCGCGCGTCGATGGACGTGATCCTCGATGTGCGCGGCCAACTTCAGAAGCCGCTGCGCCGCTTCCGGGCCGCCGTCGCGGAGTTCGCTCACCAGCTCGAGTACGTGCCCGTCGACAAGACGTTCCGTGTCGAGGTGCGGGCCCTGTACGTCCGTGTCCTCGAGCCCGAGCTGCACGATATCCGGGAGAGCATCGAGAACCTCGGCGTCCGGCCGACGCTCCTGCGAGGCGCTGCTCCAGTCAGCGGCGCCGCCGTCGCGCTCGGCATCGGCGCCAGACTTGGCATGCCGGACCTCGCCCTGATGGGGTTGATGGCGGCCGGCGCCGGCGCGACGGTCGCGGCTGAGGTCAAACACGGCATCGACGAGGACCGTGCCCGGCGCAAGAACCGCTGCTTCTGGCTCTACGAGGCCGACCGGCGGCTTCGGCGCGCGACGCGGTAAGCCCTTTCAGCGCTCGTCGAGCAGCTCGCCGAAGTACTCGATGACCAGCTCGTTCTGGCGGAACCAGCCGGTCAGCAGCCGGGACCACTTCTCGTCGGTCAGCTCGCCGTGGACGTGCCAGAGCTTGCGCTGCTCCGTCAGACGGTCCCGCCCCGCCAGTGGCGCCTCGCGCGACGGCGTGTACTTCTCCGCGTCGTAGACGCGGAGCGCGCCGTTCGCGTGGACGAACGCGCGTCGCGTCGCGTCGCGGTGGCTGTGGAGATACCGGTTGCGGACGATGTCGTCCGTTCGGGTCTGCGACGACTCGGGCGGCACGATCTCCTCGACGTCGAGCAGCTTCAGCGCGTCCGGCCCCCGCGACCAGCGGAACTCGGTGGCGAGCAGGGGGTAGAAGATTTCCAGCCGCCGCCCGAGCTCTGAGTCGGGGTTGCGGTAGTGAATAGCCCATCCGAGATCCTCGTCAGCGAGCGAGTCGAGGTTGTCGCGCGTGACCTTGACACCGAACCAGTAGTCCTCGATCAGCTTCATAGGGAGCTCGTCGCGCACGACGACCCGGTGCGGATCGATCGCGACGCGAACCGCCAGCCCTTCGCGGGCCAGCTCACACAGGTCCCACCACAACTCGCGGCTGTGGCGGAGATCGGGGTGCGGGAAGAGGACGTGATCGCCGAAGTTAACGTAGCCCTCGGCGCTCATCGGCACCTCCGGCGCGCGATCGGCGTCGAGCGGAAGCAACCCCTCGTCATTGAGCGCGTCCCACAGCCCGGGTACGACCGAGAACGCGCGGGCATCGCGCTGCGGCGGCCCGAACGCGTCACGCTCGAGCCGCGCCATCGAACGCGCAAGGCCGAGCTCGATTACCCGCAGCGCGACCAGCCGGCGCGCTTCGGCCGCGGGGTCCTCGGTCAGCTCGCCGGGCCTGATGTGACCGATCGAGAAGAACGGATCGTCGCGCGCGAACGCTGCAAGATCCACCTCGGTCGAACCGGCGAGAACCTCGTCAATACGCTCTTCGACCTCCTCGCGGAGAGCCGGGTCGGTCTCGTCGGCGAACACGCGCCCGTCAACTCCCGTGTCTGTACGGAAGTCCCAGACCTGCACTCCCGTGTCGTCGATCACGGCGCGGAGTAGCGCCGAACGCTCGATGTCGAACTCCGGAGCGATGAGGGCCACGTCCCACAGCGTACGGAGGGGGAATCCTTGGAGAGCGCAGCAGTCGGCACCCGCCCGCCGAATGTACGCCATCCGTTCTTCCCGCCCAACCGGCGCGCACCCGCGCGGCCAAGACCGTCCGCAGGCGAACGTACGCTCCGTCGGCTGATGCCTGAACGCACAAACCTCAGCCATCCTTGCGAGGAGCCCGACGTGGCACAGCGGGTCACGACGCCCTCCGGTGAGCGCGAGCAAGACCTGCCCCTGGATCGCATGGGCCGGAAAGGCTCCGCGCGTTCACGCCTGGCGTATTCAGCGACCACCGGCGACTTCGTCGGCGTCGGGTCCTACGGCACCGCGGGCCAGAGCTAGCACGGCATCGATCTCGTCCTGCGATACGCGGACGGCCGGCGTCTGACGCGATCGGCGCGCAAGATAGGAAGGGTGCCTTCCTTGCCAGTGACGATGGCCGACCTCAGCGATGCCCGCGCGCTTCGCGAGCTAGTGGCTGCGCAAGAAAGCGACACAGTCGAACGAAAGCGCACAGCCGACTCCACGACCCTTGCGAAAGTCGTGTCAGCATTTGCCAACACGAGGGGCGGCTGGCTTCTCCTCGGCGTCGACGACGACGGGACTGTCCCAGGATGGCGCCCGAAGGGAACCGCCCATCCCCGCGATTGGCTCCGCGACGTCCTAGAGAACGTCCTCGACCCGCTCCCTCACTTTGAGGCCGAGCTGTTCGAGATGGATGGGATCACCATTGGAGTCGTGCGCGTGCCGCGGTCTTCCGCGAAGCCGCACTTCATCGACCGCACGGGCGAGGTTTTCGAGCGGCGCAATGGGCAAACGCGCCGCCTGAACGGCAGGCAAGTTCGAGAGATGACGCAGCAAGGCACAGCGGGCATGGACGCGGCCTTGGCGCGGTTCGACCATCGCGAGCGTGCGCTGGATGTCGCGATGACGCTCGACGCCCCTCGCGAGTCGACGGCGATGCATGCGCGCGCGTTTGCGTCGATCGTCCGAATCAGCGTCGCGGAGCCGTCGGACGTACTTCGTGAATGGGTCCATTCAACGGAAGCCCTAAGCCGAAGCCATGCGTTCGTCTGGTCAGCAGCGCGTGCCCTGAACGATCGAGACTGGTGTACACCAGGCGAACCGCCGCCCCCGCGAACGACCGCGGGAGGTCACGCAGCGACGTCGGAGTGGGACAGCCGGATCCTCAAAGAGGCCAAGGTGGCTTGGGATCGTGCCGGCCTCGGAGGCGTGCGGTTCGCTGGCGAGCGACCGGACGACAGCGGGATCTTCTACTTGCTCTCTGGCCAGGCCCGTGATCACTGGCTTGTCATCGCACTTGAGTACCTCTTCGGATGTCTCGCCAACGCTGCAGTGTTCGGGCCTGCGGCTGTTCGGTGGGACCTGTACGGCATCCGCGGCGCGGACGTGACGACCGTGCGCGACCGAAATGTCGTTGCCGCTCAGGGCGTTATCCCGGCGCACTACAACAACATGATCGCGATCGACACCGAGGTCGATCTCGGCACGACCTCCGCCGACGGCGCGGCGACGAAGCTCTGGCAGCGGCTCGAGCGACTGTCGGGCGCACAGCACTACTCGGGCTGCTAGAGGGAGGTGAGTGAGCACCGGCGGCGAGCGCGAGACCCCGGCCCATCCGCCTTCCCCGGTCGCGCCGGTAGGCGTTCGGGTGTGGGACGAGCCAGCCGCCCTGCAACGAGGCGCGGGACCCCTCGTTCGGGCCCCGCTCAGGGACGGGCTACCGGGCATCTCCCGCGCGACATACGGCGACGGACGGGCGACCGGTCGGCATGCCGGGGGTTTGCTGGCGCCCTTGCCAGCTCGCCGCTGACGGCCGCTGTGGCTTGGGCTTGCCTGGACCGCGCTCGTAGTCGGACGGCCGCCTAGGGTCCCGCTTTTCCTCAACGCCCGGGTCTCGTGGCGGCCGTGGCGGCGGAGGCGGCGCGGGCGGGTCGGGCCCGTCAGCAATCACGCGCGCCGCCGCAGCACGAGGATCTTGTCTCCGCACCGGGCCCGCTGCTGACGAAGCAAGTCCGCCTGCGCGCGATCGAGCCCAGGCGCGCCACGGTCGAACGCGTCGCCCCCACGATCGCGGCGCTTGCTCGGGGCCACCCCGGACATCAACATCGCCGCTCGACCCAGCTCAGATTCCGCGGCAAAGTCTGACGACGGGAGACTTATCGTGCTCATGATCTCCCCGTCGCGACGCCTTGTCCAGCGCACCGCAGAGCGCAGCGCCGAAGATCGGGATCGCCAGATAGAGGAATCCCAACATGGTGCATTTCCGGCGCCAACTGCGTACGGCCCGATCATATTCGGGGCCGATGCAGTAGACGTTGGT
>DASVEU010000012.1:0-2031 GCA_036380395.1 Gaiellaceae bacterium | reverse complement strand
AGCTCCTCCGCCGTCGCCCGGCCGAGTGCTTCCGTCGCTGCGAGCTCGAGCCGCTCGTCCTTATTCACCGGCCGCCTCCAGCTTCAGAGCGTAGGACGGCGCGAGCTCTCGGAGCCGCTCGAGTCCCAGGCGGATTCTCCCCTTGACGGTGCCCAGCGGGAGGTCGAGGCGCTTCGCGATCTCGGCATGCGAGAGCTCGTCGAAGTACGCGAGCGAGACGGCCTCGAGCTGCGGCCGCGGAAGCTCGGCGAGCGCGGAGGCGATCCGTTCGGCCTGCTCGGCGGTTGCGGCGACCTCCGCTGGGTCCGGCGCCGTGTCCTTCGCCCAGGCGCTCTCGTCCTCGGGGAGCGGATCGGCACGGCGCACCTCGCGCCGGCGCACGATGTCGATGGCCGTGTTCCGTGTGACGGTGAAAAGCCAGGTGGTCACTCGCGCTCGTTTCGGGTCGTACGACCTCGCGCCACGCCACAGCGCGACAAAGACGTCCTGCGTGCAGTCCTCGGCGAGCTGACGATCGCCGAGCACGCGGTAGGCCATGCCGAAGACGACCTTCCCGTAAAGGCCGTACAGCTCGCGCAGCGCGTCGCCGTCGCCCTCTGCGACCCGACGAACGAGCTCGACGTCCTCCCCGACGTACGCCATGCCGCAACTATCGCACGATTTTTTTGCATCTCGTCGATGTATTCGTCGCGCACGCCGATTCCGATCATCGTGGCTCGCGATTGATCTACGAGGCCCCGTTCCCCCGTAGCACCTCCGACAGGCTTTCAACCCGATTCAGGAGGTGCTCGTAATGCAGAAGCGACTCGTAGTCCTACTCGCGACGCTCGTCGGCGTCGCCTCGCTTGCCGTCGCCGCACAGGCCGCGCCGAGCGGCCAGGCAGCGTCTGGCAAGACGATCGTGACCGTCGCCGCAGGCGACAAGCGGTTCACGACGCTCGTTGCGCTCGTCAAGCAGGCGGGCCTCGTCGGGACGCTCAACGGCAAGGGGCCGTTCACGGTCTTCGCGCCGACGAACGCCGCGTTCACGAAGCTGAAGCAGAGCAGCCCGGACACGTTCGAGGCAGTGACGACCGACAAGGCGCTGCTCAAGACCGTGCTCACCTACCACGTGCTAGGGAAGCGCGTGCCGAGCATGGCGGCGATCGCCGCCGCGAAGAAGAACGCGTCGGTGAAGACCGTTCAGGGTGAGTCGATCAAGCTCTCCCTCAAGGGCGGCAAGCTGACGCTCAACGGCTCCTCGAAGGTGATCGTCGCGGACGTCAAGGCGTCGAACGGCGTCGTCCACGCAATCGACGCGGTTCTCGTGCCGCCGAGCGCGGCGTAAGCGGAAGGAGCTCCCGATGCTGAAGCGATTCGCACTCCTGCTCTCCGTCGCGATGCTTGCCGCGTTCGCGGTGACCGCCGCGCCGGTAAGCGCCAACGGCGGCTCGGATGCCGTCCGCGGCGCTCGCTGCGTTGTCGCAGGCGTCAAGTTCCTCGCGTCGAACGGCCTGCTCGTCAAGGCCGCACTGCGTCAGGTCGACTACGACACGATCGACTCGGACGGCGGCGGTGACGCCGGCCTCATCAACGCCGACCTCCCCACGCCGGCGTTCCTGCCGCTCGGAGAGGTGATCCGGCTTCACTTCACGAACCCGGAGCTCTTCGACTGGTGCAACACCTAGTCCCCCGATCGGCCTGAGTTCCCCCAAGCTGTGGCCGCCTCCGGGCGGCCACAGCTCGTTGGTGCGGCGCTAAGGTGAATGCCCTCGGAGAGGTGTCCGAGCGGCCGAAGGAGCGCGACTGGAAATCGCGTACGTGGTTAATCGCTGCGTCGCGGGTTCAAATCCCGCCCTCTCCGTACGAGCGCGGGGGAACCGATGGTTCCCCCGCGCATGCCCCTCGGTATCCGACTTCAAGTCGGAGACCGACTACACGGTTCGCTGCAGGCAGACCGCGTACTGCTTGGCGTGCCCGTTGCCCTTGCCCTTGCCCTTGCCCTTCGTCGTCGTCTTCGCCTTGGCGCACCGCTCGGCTGCCGTGTCGATC
>DASVEU010000011.1:0-13939 GCA_036380395.1 Gaiellaceae bacterium | reverse complement strand
CACGCGGACGCGCTGATCGAGACGCAGGTGAGGGCCGGTCTCGTGACGCGGATGGCAGTCCTCTACGACCTGCTGACGAACGGCCCGATCGAAGTCAAGACCGAATCGGTGCTGGAGGTCGCGTGATGCTGTTCGCCAAGGACACTCCCGTGGAGAACATCGTCGTGCGCGGCGCTCGTGTCGTCGACCCGGTCGAAGCCGTCGATGCCGTGCTCGACGTGCGCGTGGACCAAGGCGTGATTGTGGCACTCGGCCAGGACCTCGACACGAACTCGCACCGCGTCATCGACGCCGAAGGTCTGGTGCTTGCACCGGCCTTCGTCGACCCCCATGTGCACCTCCGCACACCCGGCCGGGAGGACGAGGAGACGATCGCCTCGGGCACGGCGGCCGCCGCCGCCGGCGGCTACTGCACGATCCTCGCGATGCCAAACACCGACCCGGTCGTCGACTCCGCGGCGACTCTAGGCTCGTTGATCGAGGCTGCGCGCACCGAGGCCGAGATTCCCGTCGGATTTTTGGCGGCGATCACGAAAGGCCAGTCCGGAGCCGAGCTGACCGAGATGGGCGAGCTCGCCGCAGCAGGCGCGGTCGGTTTCAGCGACGACGGCGTTCCCGTTGCTGCGCCCGGGCTGATGCGGCGCGCACTCCAGTACGGCGCCGTGACCGGCAAACGGATCGCGCTGCACTGCGAGGAGAGAACGCTCTCACGCGAGGGCCAGATGCATGAGGGCGAGGTTTCGGCGGAGCTCGGTTTCACCGGCTATCCCTCGGTGGCCGAGAGCCTGATGGTCGAACGTGACCTCGCGCTAGCCGCGTACGAGCGACAGCCTATCCACCTGCTTCACCTGTCTGCGTGGGAGTCCGTGCAGGCGCTCCGGCGTGCCCGCGGAGACGGCGTGCAGGCAACTGCGGAGGTAACTCCGCACCATCTCTGCCTGACCGACGAAGCGATCCGGTCGCTCGACCCGAACCTGAAGATGAACCCGCCGCTGCGGTCGGCCTCGGATCGCACGGCACTGATCGAAGGGCTGAAGGACGGAACGATCGTCGCGATCGCAACCGACCACGCGCCGCATGCGCGGCACGAGAAGGATGTGCCGTTCGAGGCCGCCCCATTCGGCGTTACGGGCCTCGAGACGGCGTTCGCGGCGCTCTACACCCAACTGGTCGAGCCCGGCCTCGTTCCGCTCGAGGTGGTGCTCGAGCGGATGTCCGCCGGCCCCGCACGCGCGTACGGGCTCGAGGAACCCAGCATCGCCGTCGGCTCCACAGCGAATCTCGTCCTGCTCGACCTGAACGCGAGCTACCGAGTCACGGAGGAGATGTTCCGGTCGCGTTCCGTGAACTCCTGGCTTCTCGGCGAGACGGTGAACGGCAAGGTACGAGCGACGATCGCCGCCGGACGGTTGGCGTACGCATCATGACGGGCTTCCTCGCGCTCGAGGACGGCACGGTCTTTCGCGGCGACTCCGTCGGAGCTGAGGGCTTCGCGGTCGGCGAGGCCGTGTTCACCACCGCGATGACCGGTTACCAGGAGGTCGTCACCGATCCGAGCTTCACCGAGCAGCTCGTGTGCTTCACAGCGCCGATGATCGGGAACTACGGCGTGGCGGAGGGCAGATCCGAATCCGCCCGGCCACATGCCCGCGCAGTTCTGATGCGCGAAGCCCGCGGCCCCGCATGGACGGACTGGCTGCACGAGCGCGGCATCGTTGCGCTCAGCGGAGTCGACACCCGCTCCCTCGTTCTGAAGCTCCGCGACGCAGGTGCGCTCCGTGCGATCGCGGTAGCCGGTGAGGGCTCTGCCGAGCAGGCCGTTTCGGTCGCGAGGTCGCAGCCGTCGATGGCGGGTCGCGCGCTCGCAGCCGAGGTCTCGACTCCGAGGCCCTACATCTACTCAGACGCCGGGCGCGTACGGATCGCCGTCGTCGATTACGGCTGCAAGCGCTCCATCCTCCGTCGCGTGGCGGGCGCGGGTGCGGCGGTGACAGTGTTTCCGCACGACGCGACCGCAGACGAGCTGCTCCGTTTCGACGCTGTGCTCCTCTCGAATGGTCCGGGCGACCCCGAGCCCCTCGAGGACGAGATCGCCGTCGTGCGCGAGTTGATCGGTCGCGCGCCGCTGCTCGGGATCTGCCTCGGCCACCAGTTGCTCGCCCTCGCCGCCGGGCACGAGACCTTCAAGCTTCCCTTCGGGCACCGCGGCGCGAACCATCCAGTTCTCGAACGCGCGTCGGGACGCGTCCTCGTCACGAGCCAGAACCACGGCTTCGCGGTCGCGCCATCGGACTCACGCGAGGCGACGTACGTCTCGCTTTACGACGGAACCGTCGAAGGGCTCGACTTTCCGCTCGAACACGCTCGGTCGGTGCAGTTCCATCCGGAAGCTGGTCCCGGCCCGCACGACGCTTGGCCGATCATCGAACAGTGGGTCGAGGAGGTGGCGTATGCCCAGGCGGCATGATCTCGAGTCGATCTGCCTGATCGGCTCCGGCCCGATCGTGATCGGGCAGGCGTGCGAATTCGACTATGCAGGCTGCCAGGCGTTGAAGGTTCTGCGCGAGGACGGCTTTCGGACGATCGTCGTGAACTCGAACCCCGCAACGATCATGACCGACCCCGGTTTCGCAGATCGGACCTACCTCGAACCGCTCGACCTCGAGGGTGTCGCCGACGTGCTGGGCCGCGAGCGGCCCGACGCGCTGCTGCCGACGATGGGCGGCCAGACTGCGCTGAATCTCGCGAGGGAACTGGCGGAGGCCGGTGTCCTAGCCGATCTCGGCGTCGAGCTGATCGGCGCCCCGCTCGACGTCATCCGACGTGCGGAGGACCGCGAGCTCTTCCGTGACGCCGTCCACTCGGTCGGCCTGCGCACACCGAAATCACGAATCGTCACCGAGGTCTCGCAGCTGGCCGGTCTCGCGACCCCCGCGGTCGTGAGACCGGCATTTACGCTCGGCGGCCACGGTGGCGGCTTCGTCGAGACGGTCGACCAGCTGTACCGCCAGGTCGAGCTCGGCATCTTCGAGAGCCCGATCGGACAGGTGCTTGTCGAGGAATCGGTCCGCGGCTGGGACGAGTTCGAGCTCGAGGTCGTGCGCGACCGGAAGGACAACGTCGTGATCGTCTGCTCGATCGAGAACATCGATCCGATGGGCATCCACACCGGGGACTCCGTGACGGTCGCGCCGCAGATGACGCTGTCGGACCACGCGTATCAGGAGCTCCGCGACGCGGCGGCGGCGGTCGTGCGGGCGGTCGGCGTCGAGTGCGGCGGATCGAACATCCAGTTCGCGCGCGAGCGTGACACGGGAGAGCTGCGCGTGATCGAGATGAATCCTCGCGTCTCCCGTTCCTCCGCGCTCGCCTCGAAGGCGACCGGCTACCCGATCGCCAAGGTCGCTGCGAAGCTCGCGGTCGGCTACACGCTCGACGAGATCCCGAACGATCTCACCGGTACCACACCCGCGAGTTTTGAGCCGACGCTCGACTATGTCGTCGTCAAGTTTCCGCGTTTTGGGTTCGAGAAGTTTCCCGGCGCCGACGCGACGCTCGGAACGCAGATGAAGTCGGTCGGTGAAGCGATGGGCATCGGGCGCACCTTCGTCGAGGCGTTCCGCAAGGCGCGTCGCTCGCGCGAGCTGGACGGGGCGGAGATCTGGCGGCTCGCCGAGAGCGCACATCCCTGGTTTGCGGGCGAGCTCGCGGGCGAGCTCGAGGAACTGAGGCTGGAGGACCTGGTTGCGGACGACTTTCTGCGGATCAAGCGCGCGGGGTTCTCCGACGCGGACATCGCCTCGAAGTGCGGCGTCGCCGAGGAAGACGTCCGCGCAAGCCGCCGGGCGTGGGGCGTACGTCCTTCCTACCGTCGGGTCGACTCCTGCGCCGGGGAGGTCGAGGCGGCCTCGACGTATTACTACTCGACCTGGGGCGAGGACGACGAGGCGCCGCCCCACGGCGAGAAACCACGTGTCGTCATCCTCGGCTCCGGCCCGAACCGCATCGGTCAGGGAATCGAGTTCGACTACTGCTGCGTGCACGCCGCGCAGAGCTTCCGCGCGCTCGGCTACGAAGCCGTGATGGTCAACTGCAATCCGGAGACCGTGTCCACGGACTACGACACCTCGGACAGGCTCTACTTCGAGCCGCTCGGGCTGGAGGAAGTGCTCGCGGTGTGCGAGCGGGAGCGGCCGGACGGCGTCGCGATCCAGTTTGGCGGTCAGACCCCGCTGAAACTGGCGCGTGGGCTCGAGGCGGCCGGGCACCGCATCATCGGGACGGCGTTCGAGGCCGTGGACGTCGCAGAGGATCGCGAGCGCTTCGGCGCCCTGCTCGACCGGCTCGGGATTCGCTGTCCGGAGTGGGGGATAGCGCGGAGCGGCGACGAGGCGCGCGGGATCGCGGAGCGGATCGGTTTTCCGGTTCTGATCCGCCCTTCGTACGTGCTCGGCGGGCGGGCGATGCGCATCTGCTATTCGGTGGACGACCTCGGCACGATCGACAGCCCCGTCCTGATCGACCGCTTCATCGAGAGCGCGATCGAGATTGACGTCGACGCTGTCTCCGACGGAGACGACACGTATATCGGCGCGGTCATGCAGCACGTCGAAGAGGCGGGCGTGCACTCCGGGGACTCCGCGTGCGTGTTGCCCGCGCCTTCCCTCAGCGCGGCGCAGGACGCCTCAATCCGTCAGATCGTGCGCAGGCTCGCACGTGCGCTCGGGGTGGTCGGTCTCATGAACGTGCAGCTCGCGGTCGTCGACGAGAGCATCTACGTGCTCGAGGCCAACCCGCGCGCGTCGCGCACGGTCCCCTTTGCCTCGAAGGCGACCGGGGTGAACCTCGTCGAGGCGGCGTGCCGCGTCATGGCGGGCGCACGTCTCTCCGCGCTGGACCTGTTCGAGTCACACTCCCTTGGGCACGTCTCGGTGAAAGCTGCGGTGCTTCCGTTCGCGCGCTTCCCCGGTGCCGACCCGGTCCTCGGCCCCGAGATGCGCGCGACAGGAGAGGTGATGGCGAGCGCCGCCGATCTCCCGACCGCCTTCGCGAAGGCGGAACGGGCAGCGGGCCGGCCGCTGCCCGTCACCGGTACCGCGTTCCTGTCGGTGTGCGACGCAGACAAGCGGGCGGTCGTCCAGGTCGCGCGCGGGCTGGCCGAGCTCGGGTTCAAGTTGCTGGCCACCGCCGGCACCGCGGACAGGCTTGCCGCGGCAGGGCTCGAGGTGGACCGGGTGCGCAAGGTGACGGAAGAAGGCGAGGGCCCGACGGTCGTGGATCTCATCCGGCGAGGCCGTTGCAACCTCGTCATCAACACCCCGCAGGGATCTGGTGCGCGGACCGACGGCTATCTCATCCGGGAGGCCGCGCTCGTGGCACGCGTGCCATGCATCACGACACTGTCCGGTGCGACCGCTGCGGTCGATGCGATTGCCAACGCCCGCAGCGAAGAGTCGCTTTCGCTGCAAGAGCTTCAGGAACGAATCGAGCATGAGACGCGAGCGGCTTAGCGTCGTCGCGAACGAGCAGGTCGGCCCGTACACGCTGCTGCGTGTCGCGCGCGGCGGCGTGGAGCCTGGCGTGCCCGGACAGTTCTTCATGCTCGAGGCACCCGGGCGCCTGCTGCCGAGGCCGATGAGCCTCTGCCTCGCGCTTCGCGGGGAGCTCGCTTTCCTCATCGATGCGATCGGGCCCGGAACCGCGGCGCTCTGCGAGCTCGACCGCGGCGACGCCATCCACGTGCTCGGTCCGCTCGGGAACGGCTTCGACCTCGACCTGGAGCGCCCGCTGCTCGTGGGTGGGGGGATCGGGATCGCTCCCCTGCCCTACCTATCGGAAGCGCTTGGGCGGCCGCCCGCGGTGCTCGGTTTCCGCTCGGACCGGCACGCCGAGGCTGCGGAGCTCGTACCGAACGCCCAGGCCTGCGTGGAGCCGACCCTCGTGACGGAGCTGATCCCGGCAGGGATGGACGTCCTTGCCTGCGGGCCCGAGCCGATGCTGCAGGCGGTGCGCACGCTTGCCCCCGCGGCACAGCTGGCGTGGGAGGCGCCGATGGCGTGTGGGTACGGCGCCTGCTACGGCTGCGCGGTCGAGATCGACGGCGAGCTCAAGCTCCTGTGCGTGGAGGGGCCGGTGCTACGTGCTGCTTAACGCCTCCGGCTGTCTCGATGCGCTCACTGCGCCTGACGTCGCGCGGAGCCTCGACGCGTTCGTGACGAAGACGGTCACGCCGCTGCCGCGCGACGGGAACACACCGGTGCGTATCGCCGAAACCGACGTCGGGATGCTCAACTCCATCGGTCTCGCGAATCCCGGCATCGACCGCTTCATCACGCGCAACATCCCGCAACTCGCGGAGCTCGGCGTGCCCGTCTGGGTGTCGGTCGGCGGATTCGAGACTGACGACTACGCCGACATCTGCTCTCGGCTGGACGATCACGCGGAGGTGAGCGTGATCGAGTTGAACGTGTCGTGCCCCAACGTCGAGGCGCCGGCCGAGAGCGCGGCCGAGATCGTCGGCGCGTCGCGGCTGGCGACGCGCAAGCCGTTGTGGGCGAAGCTCTCCCCGGCCGTGCCTGACATCGCGGAGGTCGCGCGCGCCGCGCAGGCGGCCGGCGCCGACGGCCTTTCACTCGTCAACACGATCCGTGGGCTGAAACTCGACAGCACGACACTCCGGCCCGTCCTCGGCCCCGGCCAAGGAGGCCTCTCGGGGCCGGCGCTCAAGCCGATTGCACTCGCCGCCGTCGCGACGTGCTATCGGGCGACGCAGATGCCGATCGTCGGTATGGGCGGGGTGCAGACAGGCCTCGACGCGCTCGAGCTCATCGCTGCGGGTGCGCAACACGTGGCGCTCGGAACGGTGCTCTTCGCCGATCCGGACGCGCCTGCACGCGTGCGCGCGGAATTGCACGCGGCGGCAGCCGCGCGTGGATGGAAAACATACGAAGATGCATATGCGATCGCTCATGACGAGACGTTGTCCGCCCGGGCAACTCTCGATGAAAGGTCGAGTGTCTAAGCCTCAAAAAGCCTGCTCAGAACCGCAAACATAGCCGCTTGACCGTCGCAGGTCGCTTGTTAGACTCCCGCGCTCATGGTGTCGTCCAAGACCCAGGCCGAGGCACCGATTCGTTCGCTCGACCAACGCATGGAGGCGTTGAAGAGAGCGAATGACATCCGTGTCAGACGAGCCAGGCTGAAGAAGGATCTCAAGGACGGACGCGTCCAGATCGAGCAGAT
Source organism: Gaiellaceae bacterium (assembly GCA_036380395.1). Classification (GTDB taxonomy): domain Bacteria; phylum Actinomycetota; class Thermoleophilia; order Gaiellales; family Gaiellaceae; genus 3-1-20CM-4-69-9. The sequence goes on along the minus strand of DASVEU010000011.1, from coordinate 6,697 downwards.
CCTCAGCAACCCTCCGGAATACGTGTCGACCGCGAAGGTGTTCGACATGCTGATGGCGGTCCCGAAGTTCGGACGGGTGAAGGCGGCACGGTTCCTGAACATGTGCCGGATCAGTCAGTCGAAGACGGTGGGAGGCCTCTCCGACCGGCAGCGGTCTGAGCTGATTGGCCTCTTCCACCGTTAGGCACTACGTGCCGCGCTGCCCGTGCGCAGACGCGGGAGCAGCCGATGCCTACCTCTGAAATGACCAATCGAGCCGAGCGAAGCCACCACGACGGAGAGGGGGCGCGAGCGCTGGTTCTCGTCGTTACCGGCACCTCGGGTGCCGGCAAAGGCACGCTCGAGAAGATCCTGCTCGAGCGGATGCCCGAAGTCGAGCTGGCTGTTTCCGCGACCACCCGTGGGCAGCGACCGGGCGAGCTGAACGGACGGGAGTACTGGTTCATCACGCCCGAAAAGTTCGAGCGGCTCGTGGAGGACGGAGAGTTCCTCGAGTACGTCGACCTCCCGTGGGGTGCGCGGTCGGGCACGCTGCGCTCCGAGATCGACCGCATCCAGGCGAACGGAAGGGTGCCGCTGCTCGACCTCGAAACCGACGGGGCGCTACGCGTGCAGGAGACGATTCCCGGAGCGGTCACGATCTTCGTCGACGCACCGACATTCGACGAGCTCGAGCGTCGTCTACGCGAGCGAGCGACCGAGAGCTCCGGCGAGATCCAGGTTCGGCTCGACCTCGCTCGCAAGCAACAAACGCTCAAAGACCGGTTCGATTACGCGATCGTCAACGACGACGTGGAGCGAGCGGCGCACGAGCTGACGGAGATCGTCCGTCGGGAACTCCAGACCGCAGGTACCATGAGCCGTCCATGATCCATCCCCGCATCGATGAGCTCCTCGAAAACGTCGACTCGCGCTATGCGCTCGTCATCGTCGCCGCCAAGAGGGCTCGCCAGATCAACGACTACCACCACCAGCTCGGTGAGGGCATCGGCTTCGACCAGGCTCCGCCGCCCCTGGTGGAATCGCGCTCGAAGAACTACCTGACCATGGCCCTCGAGGAAGTCGCCGAGGGCAAGCTCAAGTACAAGTACCCGAAGTAGCGCTCTCCCAGGTTTTTGGTCGCCTCTCTGCCGAAAGGGCAGAATTGCGGCATGGCTCGGGTCCTGGTCGGCGTCAGCGGTGGAATTGCCGCCTACAAGGCTTGCGACCTGGTTCGCCTGTTCGTCAAAGGCGGTCACGAGGTCGTCCCATTGGTAACCCCCGGCGCGGAGCGCTTCGTCAGGGCGGAAACCTTCTTCGCTCTCGCTCGGCAGTCACCGTCCGAAGACCTCTACGTTCACCTGACCCAGGCCGACCTGCTGGTCGTTGCGCCGCTCACGGCGAACACGCTCGCCAAGCTGGCGCACGGGCTTGCGGACAATCTCGTCGCCGAGGCCGCCCTGGCTCACCGCGGCCCGGTCCTGCTCGCCCCGGCGATGAATCCGCGCATGTGGGCGAGCCCGGCAACCATGGCGAACGTCGAGACGCTTCGGGCGCGCGGTGTTCTCTTCGTCGGGCCTGATGAAGGGGAAACAGCCGAAGGCGAATGGGGTATGGGCAGGATGGCGGAGCCTGACGAGATCTTCCGGCGTAGCCGCGAGCTGCTCGGCGAAACCGATTCGCTCTCCGGCCGCCGCGTCCTCGTCAGTGCAGGCGGAACGCGGGAACCCTTCGACTCGGTCCGTTTCCTCGGTAATCGCTCATCCGGCCGGATGGGCGTAGCCCTCGCGGAGGAAGCACGCAGACGAGGAGCCGAGGTCACTCTGCTCGCCGCGAATCTCGCCGTCCCGCCACCGCGTGGCATCGAGGTCGTGGAGACCCCCACGGCCGCAGCGATGCTCGACGAAGCACTGGCACGGCGTGACGCAGACGTGGTGCTGATGGCAGCGGCCGTCGCCGACTACCGGCCCGCAGAGTCGGCAGTCGGCAAGCGCCCGAAGGACGACGAAGCGTGGCAGGTGACGCTCGAGCCCACCGCCGACGTCTTGCGCACGCTCGGGGAGCAGCGAACGAACGGCCAGGTGCTGATCGGCTTCGCGGCCGACGGCGGAGACCGCGGCCTCGCGCGCGCGCGCGAGAAACTGATGCAGAAGCACGTCGACCTCGTGGTCTACAACGACGTGTCGCGGAACGACATCGGCTTCGACGCCGGCGACAACGAAGTCGTGCTCGTCAGTGCCGCAGAAGAGCGGCGGGTCGCCAAGGCTCCCAAGGACCAGATCGCGGCGACGATCGTAGATGCAGCCGAGGAGCTGTTAGATGAGCAAGCCCGATAGCCAAAGGGTGGAGAGCGTCCCGGCGGCGGAGACGATCCGCGCAATCGTCGAGAACCTTGGTCGGGTCGTGCACGCGCCCGAGGAGACGCTCAGCCTCTGCGTTCTCTGCCTCGTCGGCGAAGGCCATCTCATCCTCGAGGACTTTCCCGGTGTGGGGAAGACGATGCTCGCCAAGGCGCTCGCGCGCTCGCTCGACGTGTCTTTCTCACGGATGCAGTTCACGCCCGACCTGTTGCCGTCGGATGTCACCGGCGTGAATGTCTTCAACCAGCGTTCGAATGAGTTCGAGTTCCGGCCGGGGCCCGTGTTCGCCAACCTGTTGCTCGTCGACGAGATCAACCGAGCGTCACCGAAAACGCAAGCAGCCCTGCTGGAGTGCATGCAGGAACAGCAGGTGACGACGGACGGAATCACGAACCAGCTGGCCCGGCCGTTCATGGTGATGGCGACGCAGAACCCGATCGAGTACGAGGGGACGTATCCGTTGCCGGAGGCGCAGCTAGACCGGTTCACGATGCGGATCGCCATCGGCTACCCGCCGCTGTCGGAGGAAGCGAAGATGCTCACGGAGCAGACCGCGGATCCTCCGCTCGACGGGCTCGAGCCCGTGGCGAACGCAGCGGAAGCGATCGCGCTGGCGGATGAGGCGAAGGCGATCTTCGTCGAGGAGAGCCTCAACCGCTATGTGGTGGCCCTTCTCCGCGCGACTCGTGGCGATTCGCGGCTCTACCTGGGCGCGAGCCCTCGCGCGGGCATTGCAACCCTGAGAGTTGCGAAGGCACGCGCGCTCGCCGACAGCCGGACCTACCTCGAGCCGGACGACATCAAGGCAGTGGCGGTCCCCGTGCTCGCGCACCGGCTGATCCTGGCTCCGGAGGCGCGCTCGACCGGGGTTACCGGCGAGCAGATCGTGCGGGAGACGCTCGACAAGACCCCAGTACCGGTCTAGTAATGCTGACTCGGCGCGGTCGGGTGATCTTCGCGCTCGGCTTCGGGATCTATGTCGCCGCCTGGGCCTTCGGCTCCAAGCCTCTCTACCCGGTCGCGACCGGTCTGCTTCTGGTCGTCGGCGTCGCCTGGGTCTGGGTGCGCCTCTCCGACCGGCCGTTCCGGGTCAAGCGAGGGTGGGGCGATCGCGAGCACGTCGAGGGTGACGACGTTCCCGTCGTGGCCGAGCTCGATCCAACCGGAAACGTTCTGCCTGCGTCCGTGACGCTCAGCGAGCGGGTCGGCCGACTTGGCGAGCAGCGGCACGTCCTCAGGCGGCACGGGCGGCGGTTGAGCGTTCGCTACGTCCTCGAGAAGGTTCCTCGCGGCCGCTACGCATTCGAGGACGTGCACGCCGAGCTCGCGGATCCTTTTGGCCTCGAGCAGGCGATCGTGGAGCTACCCGCACCGGGGGCGCTGCTCGTGTATCCGCGGCTCGTCCGCCTCGGACCGCTCTTCACCGAATCCGGAACACGCTCACATGACGGCCAACGCCTGCTGCTCCGCCGCCACAGCGGCTTCGAGCTGCACAGCGTGCGCGAGTACGAGCAGGGCGAATCCTTGCGCCGAGTCCACTGGCCTTCGACTGCGCGTCGCGGTCAACTGATGGTCAAGGAGCTCGAGGACTCGCCCCGCGACGAGATCGCCGTCCTGCTCGACGCCGACGCCAAGGCCGTGGTGGGGGAGAGCTTCGAGATGCAGGTCCGCGCCGCCGGGTCGATCCTCGAGGCGTACGTGCGGCGCGGTCGTCGAGGAGTGCTGGTGCTCAACTCGAAGCGGCGCGAGGTCCAGCACGTGCACTCGCCTGCGGCGGACTGGCGTCGTGCGCTCGAGTTGCTCGCGGCCGTCGAGGCGACCGGAGACACTCCGGTTGCGCGGCTGCTCGCAGAAGAGGACAGTCCCGCCGCGCGGGCCCTCGAGCTGGTCGTCGTGACGTCGAGGCTGGAGCCCGCACTCATCGACCGGCTGGTCCAGCGCGCACTTTCCCGGCGCAAGGTGTCGATCGTCTTTGTGGATCCCGCGAGCTTCAACGGTGCGCCACGGCGCCCCGAGCCGGCGCTGCTGCGCCTCCAGGCCGCGGGGATCCCTCTCGCCGTGATCCGCGCCGGCGACGACCTGGCGGCCGGCCTGTCCGGCGAGCCTGCGACGGCGAGCGCACATGCTTAAGACGGTTCTGCTCTCCGGGCTGGCTTCGCTCGTCATCGCCGTGGACTGGCTTCGGTTCGAGGAACCCCGGTCGGGTGGGGGCCGCCCGTTCGTGCTCGCTTTCCTCGCGATCGCACCCATGTTGCTGCGTCCGGTCTGGCTGCGCCTGGTGGGAATCGCGGTGTCCGCGCTGCTCGCCGCCTGGGTTGCGTTTTCCATCTCGCCGTTGGCGGCTCGGCCCGGCGGTGACGGTTTCTTCGGCCCGCTCTGGTCCCGGTTTTCGCGGGGCTTCCTGGACTTCTACGACTACCGGCTTCCCTTCGACCCGGCGGGCCGTCCGGGAATGCACGCGGTCATCCTGATCGGGATCTTCGGGTTCACGCTCGCCGTCGCGCTCGCAATCGCCGCCCGCAAGGCGCTGCTGGCCGTGGTGCTCTTCTTCGTCGCCGCGGGGTGGCCTGCGACGTTGCTTGCCGGCGGCAACGAGCTCGGCCGCGGGCTCGCCATCCTCGCGGTCGCACTCGCACTGCTTGCAGGCATGACCGAGCGACCGAGCCGGCTGGCGCTGATCGCCGCAGGCGCCGTGATCGGCGGGGCGCTGGCTCTCTCGAGCTCGCCGGCCGTCGCGAAGAGCGCGTTCCTCGACTGGCAGCACTGGGACTTCTATACGCGTCCACAAAAGGCCGTGAGCGTCCGCTATGTCTGGGACGCGCATTACGGCGGCGTCAGCTTCCCGAAGAAGAAGACGACGGTACTGACGATCCGCGCCCCACAGCGGTCGTATTACTGGCGTGCGACGGTGCTCGATCGATTCGACGGCACGCGTTGGCTGGAAGACGTGTGGCACGAGTCCGCGTTGCAGCGCCACAAGCTGATGCCGGCCCAAGCGGGAAACCGCTCGAACCTCGTCCCCCAGAAAGTCACCGTCGTCGCGCTCGAAGACAACCATGTGATCGGGGCAACCACCCCGGTCTCGAACGACCTGGGTAAGGCCGCGGCCTACGAAGGGCAAGGTGTGTCCCGGGTGATCGGCGGTCTGCACCGCGATCAGCACTACACCGTCTGGAGCTACGCGCCGCGGCCGACGCCCGAGGAGCTCGTGCGGGTTCCGCCTACGTATCCAAGAGTGCTCACGAGGCCCGGCAGTGAACTCGACATCGCCCGTGGCGTGACCGCGCCGCCGTTCGGTGCTCCCGACCGCGACGCGCGCCTGTTGAAACCCCTGACCGGCCGGCTGCTCCCGTACGCGCAACTGTACGAACGCGCCCGGCAGGTGGCCGGCGAGACGAGCTCGCCCTACGCGGCGGCCGTCGCGCTCGAGGCGTGGTTCCGGTCGACCGGAGGCTTCACGTACTCCGAGCAGCCGGGCACGACTCCGGGACTGCCGCCGCTCGTCGGCTTCGTGATCGACACGAAGACCGGGTACTGCCAGCATTTCGCTGGTGCGATGGCGGTGATGCTGCGGTTGCTCGGCATTCCGGCTCGAGTGGCGGCGGGTTTTCTCCCCGGGAGCTACCACGGTGATTTCTGGCAGGTCACCGACCACGAGGCGCATACCTGGGTCGAAGTGTGGTTCCGCGGGTACGGCTGGCTTCCGTTCGACCCGACGCCGGGGCGTGGGCATCTGAGCGGGAGCTACAGCTCGACGTCGCTCGGCTTCAGCGTTGCGAGTGCCGCGAAGCTGCTGGCCGGAATCGTCAAAGGCGGCGAGGTGTTCGGCGGCCAAACCGTTGAGGGAATCATCGCGCACGACCCTGGCCGCCGGAATCCGCGCTCGGCCGGCGACCTTCCCCTCGGCATCGGCAGCCGTGTCACGCCCGAGCCGAAGAAGAGGGCGCCGAGCCTGTTGTTCTTCCTGTTCCTCCTCGCCGCGGGAGCCGCCGCGGCCGTCGTTCTCCTGAAGCTCGCGCGACGCAAGCTCCGCTACCTGACACGCGATCCGCGCCGAACCGCAGTAGCGTGCGCGCGCGAGCTCGCGGATTTCGTCCACGACCAGCGCGTGCCGGCGGGACAGGCGGCGACGTTCCGGGAGCTGGGCGGCACCGTCAAGGACGGGCTCGGCGTGGATGCGAGCAGCTTTGCGGAGGCAGCGACCGCTGCGCGTTACGGGCCACCGGAAGGTGCGCGGCAGGCGGCGGGCTCCGCGCGCAAGGAGCTTCGTGAGCTGAAGCGCGTTCTCCGCCGAAGTCTCGGCAAGTACGACCGTGTCCGGGGTCTTCTGTCCGTCCGTTCGCTCGGGCTCGGCTAAG
>DASVEU010000010.1:0-6390 GCA_036380395.1 Gaiellaceae bacterium | reverse complement strand
GGTGGGATCGATGCTCAAATAGCGGTTCGCTTGTTGAAGGACCGCTAGGCCGGGCGCGTTGTACGAAATCTCCTGCCCCATCTCGTAGGGCGTGGTGAGGATCAGGATCAGGACGAAGACCGACGCGAGTGCGAGTGCGATCGGATGCAGGCGACGGCGCTCGAGCCACAACGCCGTTCCCGTGAACAGCAGGGGCGCGAGGAAGATGAGGTTGCGCTCGTAGGTGTACGTCCCGAACGTGATCGAGACGTAGGTCGACTTGACCGCGGTGTAGAGGCCGAAGCAGACGATCGCGGCGAGCAGGACGCTACGAAAGATCCGCAGCTCCCGGCGTGCCGCCTCGCCTGGTGCACGCCAGAGCACCGCCAGCCCAGCCACCACCGGCAGGACGCCAAGCCCGATCGTCAACGCGCCCGCGGCGTTTAAGCCGAGGTCGAGCATCCGACCTTTGTAGAGGCGAGTCGTGTAGTTCCACTCGAGCGAGCGATGCCCGAGCACCGCACTGATCATCACGAAGGCCCCGACGACGAGCGTCACGAGGCCCACCCAGTCCCACGCGCTCCAGCTCAGGCGCCATCGGTTGACGTACTCGGACCGCCAGAGCAGGAACACTGCGGCAAGCAGGAAGACCACCGGAATCATGGCGAGCTCGCCGCGCACGAGCGGCGCGATCAACGACGCGACCAGCGCGCCGCCGATCCACCAGCGCGATGGTGTGATCAGCGCGCGCAGGATCAGGAAGAGCGCCAGAGCCGACCAGAAGTACGCGAACGGCTCCTCGACGATCATCGACGAGTACGCGAGGGCGGGAATCGCCGCGGACGCTGCGGCGACGAAGAGGGCCGGCCTGCGGCCGACGAACAGGCGGGCGAGTGCGTACGCTGGAAACGCCGTGGCGGTCATCACGATCACCGTCAGGTACTTCACCGTCGCGTAGGCGGAGTGGAGGTTGTCGATCAGCCACGCCGGCGCGAGCACGTAAGTCCAGAGCGTCGTGAAGGAGTACGGGTCGCCGCGCCGAGCCGCATGGCCGGTGTCGGCGATCGCTCGCGAGAGCTGAGTGAGCTCGAGCTCGTCGCCGAAAAGCCACGGCGTCTTGTGCGCCCAGGCCTGGATCACGTAGACAATCGCAAGCCAGAGGAAGATGCTCAGCAGCGGCACGGCCGCCAGCAGGCGATCTGCCAGCGTTTGTTCAGCCGGCGTCGTTCGCGCGGTCACGACGGCCATTCGCGAATCAGTCGGCAGTTACGCCGAGGACGGCGCGAGGATCGAGGTCGGTTTCGCGACGGACGAAGCGGCAAGGAACCTGTGCGAGCGTGCAGGCGTCGATGACCAGCCCGAGCCGCTCGCGCGGCGCGTCGGGAATCGTGACGAGAACGGCGTCCGGACGCGCGCGTGAGAGAATCCCTTCGATCTCTCCGGTGCCGCCGAGAACGGGCACCCCTTGCAGCCGTCGCCGCGAAAGCCGCGGATCGTCGTCGACGAAACCGACCACCTGTTCGCCGGCCGTCTCGCGTAGCTCGCGCAGCAGACTGCGGCCGCCTCGACCCGCGCCGACGATGAGCGTCCGGTTCCGGTCGCCGCGCCCAGTGAGTGCGGAGACTCCACGCACGAACGCCCGCTCCCAGAAACGGGAGGCGCCGATGAGAATCGTGCAGACGAGCGCGTCGATGATGAACACGCTTCGTGGGAACGGGCCCCAGGTCTGGGTCGCGTCGAGAATCAGGTACGCCACGACCTCCGACACCACGACCGCCGCGACGATGCTCGCTGCGTCACGTGCGCCGGCGTACCGCCAGACGCCGCGGTAGAGGCCGAACGGGATGAACGCCAGATAGCGGACAGCAAGCACCACGGCGATCGAGACGAGGAAGATGTGCCGCTGGTAAGGGCTACCGCTTCCCTGGAGCCGGAGGTAGTACGCGACCGCGAAGGAGGCGATGATGAGTGCGAAGTCGACGATCGACTCGACGAGCCGGCGCGGATTCACGACGAAGGTACGTAGCCAGCCACGGTCGGCGGCGAAGCTCGGCGAGCGTTCTGCGTCGGAGAGCCCGCTCGCAAACTGGACGAGCAGCGCGAATGTGAGTAGCACGCCGATCAGCGTCACCCAGGCGTTGTCCAGCACCGAGTAGAAGAGGCTGGTCGTTCCGAGTGCGGCGGAGATCACCGCGAGCAGGACGACGGCGCGCTTCTCCGAGAGACCGTGATACACGAGCCGGTGGGAGGTGTGGTCGCGTCCCCCCTGATAAACGGGGCGCCCGTCGAGCAGTCGCACGATCGTGACGAGCGTCGTGTCGAGAATCGGGACGGCAAGCACGAGGATCGGGAGCAGCAGGGTTGCAACGGTCGTGCCGGCCACCTTCCAGCTCGCGGTCAGGCCGAGTGCGCCCAGGGCGAAGCCGAGCGGCTGGCTGCCCGAGTCGCCCATGAAAACCGCCGCCGACTTGCCCAGCCGCAGGTTGAAGGGGAGAAAGCCCGCGCACGCAAGCGCGAGCGCGAGCGCAAGCACGAGCACCGCGTGGCTCTTGTGCACAGTGACGGCGTCGACGGCGAAGAACGTCGCCGCGATCCCGGCAAGCGTTGCTGCAAGCCCGTCCATGTTGTCGAGCAGATTGAAAGCGTTCGTCAGCCCGACGAGCCATACGAGTGCGACGATTCCGGCGAGGAGGTCGTTCGAGATCAGCCCGGAGATCGTCAACCCGTTGAAGATGACCAGCAGGGCCGCCGCGACCTGAGCGGCGAGCTTCGGGATCGGTCCGAGCGAAAAGACGTCGTCGAGCAGCCCGGCGACGAAGAGGATCGTGCAGCCGCCCAGGATCGCGAGGAGCTCCCTGCTGGCCGGGGCTGCGCCGACGGCGACCGCAACCCCGACGCCGGTGACGAGGCCGGCGAAGATCCCGATCCCGCCGAACATGGGCGTGGTGCGCTCGTGCCAGCGGTCCTCACGCGGCGCTGCAGCGATGCGCGTTGCCAGCGGGGTGCGAAGGAGCAGCCAGATCGTCGCGGCCGAGGCGGGGAATGCAGCGATCGCCGCGAGCGCCTTCACGGAGCAGAAGCGTAACGAAGGGCTGTAAGTGCCATGTGAAGCCACCTCTAGACTAGGCGGCGCCTATGACGACGGTATACGGGGATCTCGTCCGCTACCGCGAGCTCTTCGGGAACCTCTTTCGCCGCGACGTGCAGGCGAAGTACCGGGGCTCGCTTCTCGGCGTGGCGTGGACGCTCGCGAACCCTGTGCTCCTGATGGCCGTCTATCTGCTCGTCTTCTCGGTTCTCTGGAAGACTCAGTTCGGTTCAGAGGGGCACTATGCGCTCTTCCTGCTCGTGGGGCTCTCGGCCTGGATCTTCTTCGCCACGTCGGTGCAGTCCGCGTCCAGGTCGATGCTGGACAACGCGAACCTCATTCGGAAGACACGGTTTCCCCGCCAGCTCCTGCCGCTGTCGGTCGTCGCGACCCACCTGATCAGCTTCGGCGTCATGCTCGTCGCGCTGCTCGTTGTGAACTTCGCGCTCCTGCCACGCGTTCGAGCGACCGAGTGGCTTGCTCTGCCACTTGGCCTAGCGATCGTCGCAATCACGTGCGGGCTTGCCCTCGCGATCGCGTCGCTGAACGTGTTGTTTCGCGACATCGAGTTCCTGGTGTCGGCGCTCTTGTTGCCGCTCTTCTTCCTGACTCCCGTGCTGTATCCGCTCAACGATCCGCAGATTGCGCGGCGCGACTGGGTCGTCGACGTCATCCACTGGGGGAATCCGCTCTCGCCGTTGGTCGAGGCGCTGCGGGATCCGCTTTTCTACGGCCGCTTGCCCGGCCTCGGCGACACGATCTACACGGTCGTCGCCGCGGCCCTTGCTCTCGCGCTCGGCGCCTACGTCTTCAACCGCGTCGACGACCAGATCGCAGTCGAAGTCTGATCCGGGCGTCGTAGAGCCAGGGCTCGTCGCCTTCCGGTTGCCACGCGGGCAGGCCGGCGACCTCCGTGTTCGGGACGAGCGGCGGCAGCAAGGAAGGTAGGACAAGCGGATGCGCGAACGCCGGGTTGCGTCCTCCGCCCGGCGCGTACGGTTCGAGCTCCGTAGCCGGGCGCCGTGCATCGATCGATCCGCCGACAGCGGCATAGCCCTCCATGTGCGCCGCGTAGACGCGTTCCTCCCAGTCGGGGTCGAGGTCGGCGTTCGGCGGCAGGTGCGCGCGTGCCGCCGCGGCGTCGCGGGGGGCAACCTCGACGTCGAGGTGCGGGGAGTAGTTGCCGAGCTCCGCGAGCCAGAAGCGCCGCTCGTCGACGAGATCGAAGGCGAGGTGGTACGGGCCGGGTGGGATCGGGCCGCGCAACTCGAGCTCTCGTTCGACGCGCTCTCCTGGAGCCGCGCTCACTTCGTAGCGGAGCCCGTCCCAGAGGATCGGATTGTCGCGCTCGTCGAGCCAGTGATACGACAGGTTGAGGCCGCGCCACGGAGCGGTGCCCGCGTTTTCGAGCTGAACGCGGGCGCGAGTCAGCGCCCCCGCCTGCGGCGGCTCGAGCTCGTAGCCGAGCCACCGCACCGCGAGCGGCCCTGCCGGAATGGGGTGGTCGCCGACTGCTTCCAGAGCCGGACTAGCCTACGTGGCGTGGAACCGCTTCTCGTGAGGGCGTGCCGGCGTGAGCCGGTCGAGCGCACGCCCGTCTGGTTCATGCGCCAGGCGGGCCGCTCGCTCCCCGAGTACCGCGAGCTGCGGCAGCGTTACGGGCTCTTCGACATCGTTGCGGAGCCCGAGCTCTGCGCCGAGGTGACGCTCCAGCCGGTTCGCCGTCACGACGTCGATGCCGCCGTGATGTTCACGGACATCATGTTCCCCGTCCTCGGCATGGGCGTCGAGGTCGAGCTCGTGGAGAACGTCGGCCCGATCATCTCGTCGCCGATTCGCTCCCGTGCCGACGTGAATCGTCTGGTCGTCCCGGAGGCGGAGGAGTCTGTACCCACGATTCTCGAGGCAGTTCGGCTCGTCCGCGCAGCGTTGCGCGACGACCAGGCGGTGATCGGGTTTTGCGGCGGCCCGTTCACCGTCGCCGGATACCTGATCGAGGGCAAGCCGAGTCGCGAGTTCGCAACCGTCAAGGCGATGATGTATCGAGACCCCGAGACGTGGCACGAGCTGATGGAAAAGCTCGCGGATACGTTCGCGCGCTACATCGCTGCGAAGGCGCGAGCCGGCGCCGACGTCATCCAGGTCTTCGACTCGTGGGTCGGCGCGCTCTCGCCGTCGGACTACGAGGAGTTCGTGGCGCCGTACTCGGCCCGCATCCTCGCCGCGGTCGAGGTCCCGACGATTCATTTCGGGACGGGCACGGCGACCTTGCTGTCGTCGATGGCCGACGCAGGCGGTGACGTGATCGGGCTCGATTGGCGGATCCCGCTCGATCGAGGATGGGCGAAGGTGGGCGAGGACCGCGGCGTGCAGGGCAACCTCGATCCGGCGGTTCTGCTCGGACCGTGGGAGCGAATCGAGTTTGAAACCCGCGCTATTCTCGCCCGTGCCGGAGGGCGGCCGGGTCATGTATTCAACCTCGGGCACGGAGTGCCACCCAATGCAGACCCGGCTGTTCTCGGGCGTCTGACGGAGCTCGTGCACGAGGCGACGGTCGAAGCGCGCGTGTGAACGCGGCGGTCGTGCTGATGGCGTACGGCTCGCCGGAGCGGCTGGCCGACGTTCCTGCGTACTACGCCGACATCCGCGGCGGCCGCCCCATTCCTCAGGAGCTGATGGAGGACCTCGTCGAGCGGTACCGCAGGCTCGGGATCGAGGACGGGTCGCCACTCAACGCGATCACGGAGGAGACGCGGACGTCACTCGAGCGCGCGCTCGGCGACGTGCCGGTGTTCACAGGCATGAAGCATTGGACGCCGCACATCGCCGAGGCCGTGGACGCCGCTCTCGTCGCGGGCGCCGAGACAATCGTCGGCCTGGTTCTGGCGCCGCACTTCTCGTCGATGTCCATCGTGGGTTACCGCCAACAGTTGGAACGCGGGCTCGGGGGCCGCGCCGAGCTCGCGTTCATCGAGAGCTGGCACGACGAGCCGGGGTTCGTCAAGCTGTTGGCGGAGCGCGTGCGCGGCACGGATGCGCACGTCGTCTTCACAGCCCACTCCTTGCCTGCGCGCATCCTCGAGTCAGGAGACCCCTACAAGCACCAACTACTGGAGACCTCCCAGCTGGTCGCAGAGCGCGCAGCGCTCGAGACATGGTCCTTCTCGTTCCAGAGCGAGTCCCAGACGGGCGAGCCGTGGCTCGGGCCCGACATCCTCGACCACCTCCAGGAGCTGCGCGGCAGGGGGGTTCGCGACGTCCTGGTCTGTCCGGTCGGCTTCGTCGCCGACCATCTCGAGATCCGCTGGGATCTCGATCACGAG
>DASVEU010000009.1:0-9127 GCA_036380395.1 Gaiellaceae bacterium | reverse complement strand
AACGCCGCGACGCGCGCGGCGCTGAGATCACCGCGTGCGTCGCGGATGAGACGATGGGAAACCTCCCGGTTTCCCACGACCCTTCCCCGTTCCTCGCTCACGCGAGGAACTCCTTCGCCCGCAGGAGCGGTACCTCGATGTCGCCACGCACCTCGAAGATCGCGAGGTATTCCTCCAGCAGGCCGTGCATGCGGATGAGGCAGAGCTCTCGTTCGCCCGCCTCGAGCGACAGGCGAACGTCGTCGATCTGCACTGCGCGCGAGCCATCCAGCACTCGCGGAGGCGTGCCGAACACCCGCTCGACTGCGAGCACGAAGTCGGCGGCCCGGTCCACGATGGTTCTCACGCTTGCGCCCCTGTTCGAGTGGTCTCGGCCAGCGGCGCCGGCGGAGGCCCGGGCAGAGCCCACGCCTCCTGATGACGGCACTGCAAGCAGTGCCTCGTCATCGCAGCCGTTCTGGGACGGTGTCGAAACCGATCGCGTGCTCGAGTGCGTGGCCGGTGCGGAAGAGAGTGTTCTCCGAGAACTGCGCGCCGATCAGCTGCAGGCCCACGGGCAGGCCTTCGGACAGGCCACATGGGATCGAGAGCCCCGGCAGCCCGGCCATGTTCGGAGGGATCGTCAGCACGTCGGTGAGGTACATGGCCAGCGGGCTGTCGGCTTTCTCGCCGATCTTGAAGGCAACGGTCGGCGAAGTCGGACTGACGAGGACGTCGAAGCGCTCGAACGCTTCGGCGAACTCGCGCGCGATCACCGTTCGAACCTTCTGCGCCTGACCGTAGTACGCCTCGTAGTAGCCGGCGGAAAGCGCGTAGGTCCCGAGCATGATCCGGCGCTTCGGCTCGTCGCCGAAGCCTGCGTCGCGCGTGCGCGCGACCATCTCGTAGTAGTTCTCCGCGGGGACGCGAAGCCCAAATCGCACGCCGTCGTAACGCGCGAGATTCGAGGACGCCTCCGCCGGAGCGATCAGGTAGTAACAGGCGAGGCCGTACTCGACGGAGCGCGGGAGCTCGCATTCGCCCACGTCCGCGCCCAGCTCGGAACAGAGGTCGATCGCGCGCCGTACTGCCTCTGCGACACCGGGCGAGATCCCGTCGGCCTCGTTCAGCTCCTTCGGGACGCCGACGCGCAGACCCTTCAGGTCCTCCGCTTCCGGCAGCTCGACGGGTGGAACGTCGACGGTCGTCGAGTCGCACTCGTCGCGGCCGCTGATGATCCCGTAGAGAAGGGCGTTGTCGCGCACGGTCCGCGTCACCGGGCCGACCTGGTCGAGGCTGGAGGCGAACGCGACGATCCCGTACCGCGACACGGTGCCGTACGTCGGGCGCAGGCCAACGTTGCCGCAAAGAGCCGAGGGCTGCTTGATCGAGCCGCCCGTATCCGATCCGAGCGCCCACGGTGCCAGTCCCGCCGACACGGCAGCGGCCGATCCGCCTCCCGAACCGCCGGGCACGCGCGTCGGGTCCCACGGATTGCGGGACGGCCCGTAGGCGGAGTTCTCGGTCGACGAGCCCATGGCGAACTCGTCCGTGTTCGTCTTGCCGAGCAGCTGCAGGCCGGCCGCCTTGCAGCGGTCAGCAACGGTCGAGTCGAACACCGGCACGTAGTCCTCGAGGATCTTCGAGCCCGCAGTGGTGCGCACACCTTTCGTCGAGATGACGTCCTTGAGCGCGATCGGCACACCGTCGTTGTCGTCGCCGTCGACGAGTGTCAGAAAGGAGTTGAGCTCCTCGTTGCGCCCATCGATTGCCTCACGGTAGGCGGCGCGCAGCTCGGCGCCAGAGACTTCACCGCGCTCAAGCAGGCTCTTCGCATCCTCGGCAGTCAGTCGAAGCGTGTCGATCACGACGAGGGCTCCTCAGTGGCGCCCGTCGGCGGGACGCGGAAGAGGTCGCGGTCGCGCTCCGGGGCATTGGCGAACGCATCGTCGAGGAGCAGCGAAGGCCGTGGCACGTCGGGCCGGAAGACGTTCACGACCGAGAGAGGATGAGACGTCGGCGGCACATCCGAGAGATCGAGCTCCGACACCTTCCCGACGGCGGCAAGGATGTCGTTCAGCTGCTCGATCAGCCGCTCGATCTCGTCCTCGCTCAGCTCGAGCTGCGCAAGGGCCGCGACGTGCAGGACATCTTCTCTCGAGATCGCCATGTTCTCCTTCTGATCTAACTGAGGCGCCGCCCCGGCGGCGCCGACGAGAGGCCGATCGGGCTTTGTCCGGTCGGCCGTTTCAACGAGCGTGTGGGTCAGACTCCATTCGAGCAGACATCTCCTGCTAAGACAAAAGGGCCCCCTTCCGGGGGCCCTTGACACTTGGTTCCGAAAGGAAAGCTAGACAGGCTGGACGTTCGCGGCCTGAGCGCCCTTGGGGCCCTGCACGACCTCGAACTCAACTCGCTGACCCTCGGTCAACGACTTGTACCCCTCCTGCGTGATGGCGGAGAAATGGACGAAGACATCCTCGCCACCCTCACGCTCGATGAATCCATAGCCCTTCTCGTTCGAAAACCACTTCACGGTGCCCTGAGCCAACGACTTCCTCCTTCAAAACATGCGACGGCCCGGGCACCGAGCCGCCACTACTGATACAGCGGGCCGGAGTTTAGCTCAGATGCGGGGGAACGCAAGCTTCCCGCGCCGGTAGCGAGCCGCCCGCACTGCGTTCCCGAGCAAGGCCGCGATCGTCATCGGGCCCACGCCGCCCGGGACGGGCGTGAGGAAGGCGGCCACCTCGGCCACGTCCTCCTCGACATCCCCCACGAGTCCAGCTTCGGTACGCGTGATGCCGACATCGATCACCGTCGCTCCTTGCTTGACCATGTCGGCGGTGATGACGTCAGGAAGGCCGACGGCGGCCACGAGGAGATCGGCGTCCAGCGTGTGCCGGGCGAGATCTTGGGTGCGGGAATGACAGACCGTGACGGTTGCGTTCGCATGCAAGAGCAGCAGCGCCATCGGCTTGCCGACGAGCGAGCTGCGGCCGACGACCACCGCGCGCGAGCCCGCGATCGGAATCTTGTACTCGTCCAAGAGGTGCATCACCCCGAGCGGCGTGGCGGGGACGAGGGTGGGCCGTCCGAGGTAGAGCTGGCCGGCGCTGAACGGATGGAGCCCGTCCACGTCCTTCATCGGGTCGATCGCCAGCATCACGCGCGCCTCGTCGATCTGGTCGGGCAAGGGCGTCTGGACCAGAATCCCGTCGACGAAGTCGTCCTTGTGGAGATGCTGGACGAGCTCGACGAGCTCGTCCTCCGTCGTTGTGGCAGGAAGCCTGTGATCGATCGCTTCGATGCCTGCTTCGTCCGCAGCCTTGTGCTTGAGGCGGATGTAGACCTCGGACGCCGGATCATCGCCGACGAGCACGGTCGCCAGTCCGACGTGGCCAAGCTCGGCGACCTCGTGCTTGATCTCCTCCCGCAGCCGCACCGCGAGTGCGGCGCCGTCCATCAGCGTCGCGTTCATGGTGCCCCTTACGGGATCGTCAACTCGACGCCGCTGACATCCAGGCCGAGCGACTCGGCGAGGCGAACGCCGAGCTCGAGATCCTCGCGGAGGCGCTCGACGTCGCGTGCCTCCATGGCGCGCCCGATCCAGGCGCGTTCCCGCGGTCGCCACAGCGCGTGGGCGGCGAACACTGGCAGCAGCCGGTTGGCCGCGTCGACGAGCTTCTGGTTCATCTTCTTGGAGAGGTTCTGCAGGAGCACGCGCTCGTAGGCCATGCCGGCGCCGTGGTGGATGCCGTCGTCCGTGGCGAGACGGCCGCAGAGGTCCTCGAGCACGGTGCCGCGCGAAGAGCGGGCGATGAGCCGGAACCTCGAAATGATCAGCCGCTCGTAGAAGA
Organism: Gaiellaceae bacterium; assembly: GCA_036380395.1. Lineage (GTDB taxonomy): Bacteria > Actinomycetota > Thermoleophilia > Gaiellales > Gaiellaceae > 3-1-20CM-4-69-9. The sequence goes on along the minus strand of DASVEU010000009.1, from coordinate 5,288 downwards.
CCTGCATCAGGAAGACCTTCTCCTCGAGCGTGTCCGCTTCGAGCGTCGTCTTTGCGAGCTTGTCGAGATGCGGATCGCGCTCGGCGGTGCCGCCGGCCTCGATCACGAGCTTGAGCCAGGCCTCGGTGTGACGCGACTCGTCCTGAACCATCGTCGAGTAGTAGAGCTTCGCCTCGACGTCGGGCGCCATGTTGAGCAGCTGCGACGCCATGTCGCACGCAAGCATGTCGGCCTGGAGCTGTTGCGTCAGGACCGAGCGCCACATGTCCCTGCGCCGAGCCTGACTTTGCGGCGAGCCCTTCGCCTCCGGAATCGGCGGGAGCTCACCCCAGGGGAGATCGCGCACCTGCCACTCCCTGCGCTTCGCAAGCTCGTAGAAACGGAGAACGTCTGCGAAGGCCTCGCGGCCTTCGTCCTTCATCTCGATCAGCTGGCCCGTCGCCATCGCGGGGGCATTATCCCCCTAGGCGCCGCCTTTGCGGCGCCGCATAGAGGCCGTGCGGGCTTCGCTCGTGCGGCCGTCTCAATCCAAATGTCGGAAGGAACACCTTCCGAAGGGTTCGTCGCTTGGCCGTAAGCTTTGAGTCATGGAGTTGAGGCGTTGGCCGCGTAAGAATGACCCCGAGTCGATCGAGGCGCGTCAGAAAGCGCTTGGACTCAGCGACGGCGTGACGCGAATCGACCTTGCTCCGTTCGTGAACGCCCAGGAGATGCTGACGGGCGCCGCGGTCATCCCGGTCTCGGTGGTCGGCCCGCTGGAGATCGAGCTCGGCGACTACGAGCTCGAGGAGCCTTTCGGCCGGGTCATTGAAACGAGCCGGAATCAGGATCAGGTCTTCGTGCCGCTGGCGCATACCGAGGGCGGCCTTTCGGCCTCGCTCTACCGGGGTGCGAGAGCGGCGGCCGAGTCCGGCGGCTTCAGAACATATGTCCTCGGAGACCGAATGACCAGAGCATCCTGCTTCGTCTGCAAGTCCACCGAGGAGGCCGTCCAGCTGGCCCGCTTCCTCGATGCCCACGTTGCGGAGATGCGCCGCTGGCTGGCGGAGCGGAACGAAGACTGGATCTCGAAGTTCGCGCGCCTGCGCGAAGTCGAGACGCATGTGATCGGTCCCATGTGTCACGTTCTCTGGGCCTTCACGACCGGCGATGCGTGCGGGCCGAACATGATGACGCGCAACGCGTACGCGCTGAACATGGGCTACGTGATGGAGCACGCGCCGGTGAGACCCCAGCGCGCAATCCTCGAAGCGAACATGGGCGGGGACAAGAAGCCGTCGCACCGTTACTTCGAGCGAGGCGGGCACGGGAAGACCGTCCTCGTGGAAGCGACGCTCACGGAGGAGGCGGTGCGCCGCGTCCTTCGCACAACGGTCGACGATCTGCTCGAGCTCTCGTACGTCGGAACACACGGAGCGGTCGCATCCGGCATGCAATCGGTCGCGTTCACACCGGCATCGGCAATCGCTGCGATCTTCGCAGCGACCGGCCAGGACCTCGGCATGGTCGGAACGAGCTCGATGGCCCACGGCACGGCCCGCCGCGTCGATGGGGGAATCCAGTGCGGGCTACGCCTGCCTGGCCTCGAGGTCGGCACCGTCGGGGGCGGGACGATTTTCCCCTACGCGCACACGTGGCTCGAACTGATGGACTGCGCAGGCCCCGGCAAGGTGTACCGCTTCACGCAGATCGTGGCGGCCGCGACGCTGGCCCTTGAGATCTCAGCGAGTGCGGCAATGGCGACCGCCGGGTCCGAGAACTTCTTCAAGGCGCATCATGAGCGAGGCGGCCTGCGCGCTTCTTAGGGCTTGAGGCAGATGCCTCGAATGCCGATATTCACTGCATGCGAGGCGTGCTGGTAGGGGCGGTTCTGATCTTCGCCTTGATGCTAGTCGTCAAGGACGGCCGCGCATCGCGTCACCTCGGTCTGACCGGCAGCTGTCAGACCGTCGCCGCGCCCGCAGGAGACGACGGCGCCTGGGCAGCGTGCAAGCCCGGCAAGCTCGAGGGCGCGCCCGACCTCACTAGGCACGGCTGCAAGTCCGTGCGCTTCGTCGACCAGCGCGAGCTGTGGCGCTGCCCCGCCGACATCAAAAGCAGCAACGACACTTAACGCGTCCCGATCTCCATTCCGAATACGCGCGGCAGTGCGGCACCGAGTCTCGCCGGCAACGGCGGCCGGCGGCTCTCCTCGTCCGCCCGCTCGCAGGCGAGGATCGACGACCGCACGAGCGCGCCGCCGAGATGCTTGAGCGGTTCCGGCGGTAGGGACGCCACGCGCCGCGAGGCGAGGGGCAATGCCGTCCATTCGTCGTCGCGCTCCTGGACGAGCGACGCGAGAATCTGACCGCCGAGCCACGTCGGACCGACACCGTGCCCTGAATAGCCGAGGCCGTAGTGGATCCGCTTGCCCTTCACCGTCCCGAAGAACGGGAGATGGTCGGCCGACACGTCGATCGGTCCTCCCCACGCGCGTTCGATTCGAGCCTCGGCCAGGCCGGGCAGGAGACGCCGCAGCCCGTGCTCCGCTCGAGCGGCCGTCGCATCGTCCGCGGTGAAGCGCCCGTCCACGCGTCCGCGAAATCCGATCGGGCCGGAACCGCTGCCCATCAGCACACGCCCATCCGGAGTCGTGCGGAAGTAGTGCAGGAACATGCGCGCGTCGAGGACGGCTTCGCCGCCGGTCCAGCCGATCTCCTCCAGCAATTCGGGAACGGGCTCTGTCAGGACCACGTACGAGCCGAAGTTCGTCACGTGGCGAGCGACCGGCCGCCAGCCGGTGGCAGCAGCGTTGATTGCAACGACGATCTCCGGCGCGCCGACGCTGCCGCGGGGCGTGGCCACCTGCCCTGCACGTATGCGTAGGGCAGGTGTCTGCTCGTAGAGCACGACTCCCGCCTCCAGAGCAGCGCGGCGCAGCGCGTGCACGAGCCGTGCCGGCTGCACGGTCGCACCGTCCGGGAAGTAAACGCCCCGACGGAAGACCGGAGAGCGGATTCGCTCGGCGACACCGTTCACGTCGAGCGGCAAGGCTTGCTCGCCTGCATCCACTTGGGCGGCAGCGGCAACCGCGTTGTCGATCGCATCGTCCTGGGACGGCGATGCGGAGACCATCAGGATCCCCGACTCACGCAACCAGACGTCCTCCCCGCGCGACTCGCAGAACGCGCGCACGGCGGGCACGATCCGCTCCCCGGCATGGGCGAGCTGCAAAGCGCGCTCGCGTCCGAGCAAGGGCAATAGATCGGCGAGCCCGGCCCAGTAGCCGTGCAGGAATCCGCCGTTGCGCCCGCTCGGCCCGGCGCCGCAAATCTCCGACTCCACGAGCACGACCTCTAGCGATGGATCGCGCTCTTTCAAAGCCAGGGCCGTCCAGAGGCCCGTATAGCCGCCGCCGACGATGCAGACATCGGCAGCGGTGTCGCCGTCCAGTCGAGGCGCCGCCGTTTGGGGCCCAGCTTCGTCGAGCCACCACGGTGGGAGGCGTGGAGCGACGGATGGGGCGCTCACGCTGTCGCGGCTGCTCGTTCGCGGCGCATCTGAACGAGCACGTTCGCGACCATCCCGATCACGGCCACTCCGAAGATCACGGTGCCGATCACGTTCACCTGCGGCGGCGCGCCGACGCGTGCCGCACCCCAGACGAAGAGCGGGAACGTCGTACGCGGGCCGGAGTTGAAGTAGGTCACGACGAAGTCGTCGATCGAGATTGCGAAGCAGAGCAGGAGCGCAGCAAGGATCGCCGGGGCGATCAGAGGCAGCGTCACCTTACGAAACGTCGCCCACTCGTTCGCGCCGAGGTCCATTGCCGCCTCCTCGAGGTGGCGGTCGAAGCCGATCAGACGCGCCTTGATCGTGACGACGGCGAAGCTGATGCAGAACATCACGTGCGCGATCAGAATCGTCCAGAAGCCGAAGACGACCTTGAGGTTGAGGAAGAGCGTCAGCAGCGAAGCTCCGAGGACGATCTCCGGTGACGACAGTGGCAGGAAGATCAGGAGGTTGGTCAGGCCGCGGCCGCGGAAGCCGTAGCGCACGAGGGCAAGCGCGATCAGCATTCCGAGCGCGGTCGCGACCAGGCTTGCCAGCACCGCGATCTCGAGCGACAGGACCATTGCACTGCGCAGGCCGGGCACGCCGTCCCAGTTCTTCCAGTTGTCCAGAGTGAAGCCCGACCAGACGTAGTTGAAGCGGCCTTGCGGATGGTTGAACGAAAATGCGATCACGACCCCGATGGGCAGCATCAGGTACACGAAGGCGAGCAGTGAGTACACCGTCAGGACGTGGTGCTTGACCAACGCCCACACGCGTGCGAGCGCGTTCTCCCCGCTCTGTCCTTGCTCCAGAGTCGCGGTCGTCATCCTGTGAGCTTCTCGGTTCCGACAGCGCGGGCGTAGAGCGCCACCATCAGGAGAATCGCGGCCATCAGGACGAATGACATCGAGGCGGCGGCCGGGTAGTCGGTGAGCTCGAGGAACTTCGATTGGATGACGTTTCCGATCATGTGATTCTGTGGCGACCCGAGGAGCTGGGCGTTGATGAAGTCGCCCGCAGCGGGGATGAACGTCAGCAGCGTCCCCGCGACGACACCCGGCAAAGAGAGCGGCAGGGTGATCCGCAAGAACGCCTTCCACTTGCTCGCATAAAGATCCTGCGCGGCCTCGATCAGCCTCCCGTCGATCTGCTCGAGCGACACGTAGAGCGGTAAGGCCATGAACGGGAAGAAGTTGTAAGTCAGGCCCGCCACCACCGCGGTCGACGTGGCGAGCAACCGGCCGTCGTGGCCGAGAATCCCGATGTGCCGCAGGACGGTGACGACCGGGCCCTGGTCGGCGAGGATCGTCTCCCAGGCGAGCGTCCGGATCAGATACGTGACGAAGAAGGGCGCGACGATGAACAGGAGGAGCAGGTTCTTCCAGCGGCCACCGCGAAACGCGATCCAGTACGCCAACGGGTAGCCGAAGACCAGCGCCAGGATTGTCGCGATTCCGGCGTATTCGAGTGAGCGGACGAAATGACCGCTGTAGTTATGGATCGCGTCCCAGTAGTTCCCCCAGGCCCACGTGAACGCATAGCCGACGTCGAAGTTGCCTGATTCGAGCGACTGATAGGCGAGAAAACCGAGCGGGACGACGAAGAAGAACCCGAGATACAGCAACCCGGGCGCAAGCAGGAGGTACGGCGTGAGATTCCGATGACGGTGCAGGAATCCCACGCCAGTCCCTAGATCAGCCTGAGATGAGGTTTTGCCAGGCGGTGATGTATTTCTGGTTGTTCAGCGCATTCGC
>DASVEU010000008.1:0-14350 GCA_036380395.1 Gaiellaceae bacterium | reverse complement strand
AGGCGGGCAAACCAGCGCAGGCGCTCGGCCAGGCTTTCCGGCGAGTCGCGCTCGAAGAGCAGCGGATAGCCGTCGAAGAGCTCGTCGAAGACGGGATTGGACGCAAGCACCGGCAGACAGGCCGCTGCGGCTTCGTACACGACCTTGTCCGGCGCTCCCGCCTCCATGTTGTTGACGAGAACGTCAGAGCGCGCGAACAGCTCCGGAACCTGCGTCCGCGGCACGGCGTCTCCCAGCGGAATGCCGAGGCGCTCGAGGTCACCGCGATGCCGTCGCTCGAGGTCGTTCAGCGCGACGCCGTGCAGCTGGACTTCCGCGCCGTCGACCTGCTGCACTGCGTGAAGGATCGTCTCGATCCCCTTGGCCGGCGAGTAGCGTCCGAGCACGAGAGCCCGCAGGCCCGTACGCACGGGTCGATCCGTGCACGTGAATTCGTTCACGTCGATACCGTGCCCGATCGGCCGGACTTTGGCCGATGCCAGTGGAAACGAGCGCCGGTCGACGCTCACGATCGCCGTCGCGAGTCTCGTGGCGGCACTGAGCGTGGAGGATGCCTTCCAGTGGGTGTACCAGAGCAGCAGCGGCGTCCGCCGCGGACGCACGAGCGGCGCCGCGAGGAGGACGTAGGCCGGAATCATGTGCGCGACGACCGCCTCCGCCGGCAACGCACGCGCGAGCTCGCGTTCGAACCGCCAGACGCGCTGCATGCGTGAGGGCGCTCCGAACGTCCGCACCTCCACATTCGCAGGAAACCCATTGCTGCCGCCCGACTGTGCGAGGACGACCACCTCGTCCACACGCTCCGCGAGCGCACGGATCTTCGGGATGGTGGCGGCCAGAACCGGATGGTCCGGATCGACGCTCTGCGTGAGAAAGACGAGCCGGCGCATCGGCCTTTAGAAGAAGTCCGTGTCGCCAAGCGTGAAGCGCCACGCTCGGCGATCGGTGTCCAGCTCGCCCGCCAAGGCCTTGCCCATGAAGTGGAGGGTCGTGCGGCTCGGGAAGAAGCCCAGCGAGGCATAGGCCGCACGGTGCTCGGGGGCGGGAATCGCCAACAGTGCGCGCGAGCCCGGCCGCACCTCTGCGAGACACGCGCGCAGCAGCGGCTTCGGCGGACCCACCAGGTCGGCGACGTAGGCGAGCGCCGTGCCGCGGTGCTCCTTGTGGCCGAGCACCGCATAGCTGCCACCCATGGCGACAGCGACATAGTCACGCGGCGAGTCGATGTAACGCCAATTCATGTAGTCGGCGTCACGGACCACGTGGTTCGGCCATGACCTGGCCGCGTCGCCGGCGTGACGGAACCGTTGGACACGCGCGTACGGTTCGAGGCGACGCGGCCGGCGCGGGAACGGCCGGGCCCAGACGCGGATCCGCCCGATCTCCGTCCAGCCCAGCGGGCCGAGAAAGATCGGCGCGGTCGGCTTGGATGCAAAGGCGAGCACGACCGCAACGCCATGCTCCTCGGCCTCCTGCTCGTGCTTTCTCTCCAACGCAGGAAAAATCCCGAGCCCGCGCGCCGAGGCTTCCGTCGTCGCGTGGACGGAGAAGCTCGCCAGGCGCTCCACGCCGCCGAGCACCATGCGAAGGAGTGAGTGCGAGGCTACTCCGGCCACACGCCCGTCGACGCGGGCGACGGACATGAGCGAGCCCGTGCGGTTGTCCTTGAACCACCAGTCGAACTCAGCTCCGGACAGCGCGAGGTCTCCCCACGCGTCGTGCAGCAGGCGCAGGTAGTCGTCCCGCTGCGCAGGCTCGTAGGCCTCCAGCTCGTAGCCGGACATCTACTTGGTGGACGTACCCAGCGCCGCATTGAAGATGCGACGTGCGTGGGTGCCCGTGACGGTGTCTTTGAGCGAGATCAGGTCGCACGCCCCGGCCAGCACGAGCTCGAACGTGCGCGGGGAGTAGGGCTCGATGTTGTAGCGGCGTAGCTGCAGCGGGTCCGTCGTCTGCGAGTTGGAGCCCGAGACCGCCGTGAACGCCACGTCGTAACCCGCCTGGCGGACGAGCGAGAGATGGACCGGCTTGTAATGCGCTTCCGATCCCTTCACGTACGAGAACGCGCGCACCGGACGGCCGAGCCGCTCTTCCAGCCTGAGTTTGGACAGCGCAATCTCGCGCGCCGCTTCGTCGACTTCGAGATCGGCAAGCGGGCGGTGAGAGATCCCGTGCGACTCGATGCGAATCCCTTCGCGCTCGAGGTCTGCAAGCTCCTTCCACTCGATCGTGCGGTTGAGGATTCCTTGCGCGGCCAGATGCTCCTCGTGCGGGAGCGGATGGCGGTCGTCGAGGTAGCCGATGGGGACGAACAGGACCGCCGGGTAGCCGTACTTGCGCAACACGCCGGCCGCGTTGTCGAGGTTGTCGAAATAGCCGTCGTCGAACGTGATCAGCACCGCCCGTTCCGGCAAAGGGTTCCCGTCGACGTAATGGCCGAGCACGGCGTCGAGATCGACGACGGTGTAGTCGAGATCGCGTAGCTGATCCATCTGCTCGTCGAAGATCGACACTGGCATCGTCAACGGATTACCGGGCAGGTCGTTCACCTTGTGGTACATGAGCACGCGCAGGCTGCGCTCCCCGTTGCTGTTGACGCCGATCGCGGACGCGGTCTCGCCGATCGTTCGGTAAACGGAGTTCTTCAGCACCTGCTTGAAGCGGTCTGCGCGCACGGCGACCTAGCTTAGCCCGGTGATCCGGCCGACGAGATCCCGCAGCCGGGAGGCGAAGTCCTCCGGCGAGACCGTCCAGAGATCAGCGCTCGAATGCGCTCCCGCACCGAGCCGCTCGGCCGGCTCACGCACGTCGAGGACACGGACGAGGGCATCGGCGAGCCCCTCGGTGTCGCCCGGTTCGACGAGGAGCCCGTTGGTTCCATCCTGGACCAGATCCGGGATGCCGCCCACCAGGCTCGCCACGACCGGTCGCGCTCGGCAGAAGGCCTCGACGATCACCCGGCCCATACCTTCGGAACGCGACGGCAGGACGAGGAGAGTCGAGTCGTCGAGCGCCGCTGCGACCTCGCCCGGCGTCAGGCGCTCCATCCAGCTCGTCTGCGCGGGCAGGTCGCGGACGAGTTGCTCGACGAGCGGTTGCAACGTCCCGGACCCGACGAGGTGGAGACGTGCGCCGGGGACACGCGGTGCGGCCAGGCGCCAAGCCTCGGCAAGCCCGTCCACGTTCTTGTAGCGCTCGAGCACGCCGACGAAGAGCGCCTGGGGATTCGCCGGTAGCGGTTTCGGCGCCTCCTGCAGGAAAGAGTCGAAGTCCATGTACGCGGGAAACTCGTCGGCCGGCTCGAGGCCGAGCTCGCGCACGAGGCCGGTGGTGTAGCCGGTCACCGTGCGAATGCCGTCGGCCCGGCGCAGCGCGCCGAGCGCGACGCGGTCGGCGGCCGGGCTCAGCAGCCCGCGCAGCCGCGACCCGTACAGGCGGGTCGGTGCGCGCCAGTCCCCGTGCAAGTCCACGATCACGGCTGTGTCGGAACGCGCGAGCGTGCGCGCGCTCAGAGCGGCCGCGGTCTCGTGCGCGCCCTGGGCGAGCACGGCGTGCGGCTTGAAGTCGCGGAGCTCCCGGGCGATTCGGAGCGGCAGCGCCGCGAAGAACGCTGGGCCGTCGAGCGCCGGCAACTCCCGGGCCAGATGGAACGCGCCGTTCCGTCCGCTGCCGCCCGCAAGCACGCGGTAGTCGAGCTCGGCTCCGATCGCGTCCCACTTGCGCGCCAGGCTCGGCGACAGGGGCAGCTCGACGCGCCGCGACACGAACAGGACCCGCGGCTTCACGTGCCCGCGATTCGCCGGAGGGTCTGCTCCAGCTCGCCGAAGACAACGTCGGGCGCGAATTCAGCCACGGAGGCGGCAGCAGCGCCGCGCAATCGCCCGCGAAGCTCGTCGTCGGTGAAGTAGCGCCGGACCGCCTCGGCAAGCGCGGCCGTGTCTCCGGCCGCGACGAGCAACCCGTTGACGCCGTCGTGGACGACTTCCGCGACGCCGCCCGCTTGCATCGCGAGCACGGGCGTTCCGACGGCAAGCGCTTCGACAACTGTGTGCGGGAAGTTCTCCCAGCTCGAGGCAAGGATCGTGGCGTCGGCGGCATGGAAGAGCTCGACGATGCGCTCGCGGGGCTGTGCGCCGAGAAACGTGACTCGGTCGCCGATCCCGAGCTCGCCGGCCCTGGTCCGGAGCGGTTCGCGCTCCGGGCCCTCGCCTGCGATCACGAGCTTCACGCCGTCTGCGCCCGCGACCACCTCGAGCACGCGCTCGAGCGACTTCTGTGCCGTCAGGCGGCCGGCGAAGGCAAGCGTCGCACCGTTCAGACCGAATTCCCGTCGGAGCTCGTCCCGCTGACCTAGCTCGCCCACCACCGGAGAGGGATTGGGCAGAACGCTGACGCGTTCGGGCGCCACGCCCCACCCCAGTGCCAGCTCGCGCAGGTACGCACTGGGGGTGAACACGTGCGCGGCGTGCCGCAGCTCGACGTCACGCGCGAACCGCAACAGCGCAACCGTAGGTCCACCGGCGTGAACCTGGAAGTCGTCGACGTCGCCCTCGACGAAGCCACGGCGGCGCGATCGCTCGAACGCAGGATCGGCGGTGAGCTTCACGACGTAGGGCTTCCGTGCGAGGGCCGATCCAGCAGCGCTGCGGCCGAACATGCCCGTCGTGTAGACGACGTCCGCGTTCCGCGCGCGGTGGTGAACGAGCGCCGCGCCGCGATAGTGCCGAACGCCGGCGCGATGATGCCGCGGCACGGCACGCACCGGGTACGGCCGCGCCGCCGGCGGAGCGTCGGCCGTCGTCACGACCTCCACCTCGTGACCGCGACCGCGCAAGAATTCCGCCACGTCGGGGGCATGGCTCGCCGGACCGCCGACGTCGGGGGGCCAGATCCCGGAGACGATCAACACCCTCACGGCAGAACCACCGCCTCGGGTTGCGAGGGATGTGTTCCCTGGCTCGCCGGTTCGCGCCGGATCCGCAGGAAGAGCGCGGTCCAGAAAACGATGAACGCCACAGTGGAGGCGAGCACCGCGCCTGCGGCGCCGGTCGCCCCCCAGACCGCACCGAGAACGACCACGAGCGGGATGAGGACGAGCGTCTCGATTCCGTGGGCCCAGATCCGTAGCTTCGGCCGGCCGATCGAGACGGGAAAGCTCTTCGTCCAGCCGAAGACGAACTGCAGCGCGCCGGCGACGACGATCAGGCGAAGCGCATCAGTCGCACCGACGTTCTTGGACGTGAAGAACAGCCTGACCAGGTCGGGCGCCAGCCACAGCAGCAGCGGCACCGCAACCAGGACTCCCGCGGCCGCGCCGAGCGAATAGCGGCGGACACCGGCAAAGACCGCCTCGCGCGTGCCGCGCTCCCACGCACGGGTCTGCTCGGTCAGCAAGACGAGCCGCGCGGGCGCCGAGAGTGCTGCGAATCCTTGCTGGGGCGTCTGCGCGACGCGGAAGTAGCCGACCTGGTTGGGCGACGAGACGACACCCAGAAGCAATGGGCTCAGCGTGCTGCGGAGCGCGACGACACCGGTCGCCACGCTGGACTGCATGACGAAACGGGTGATCTCCGCGCGTTCCTCGCCGATCGGGACGGCGGCGACACGGGGATTGCGCCGGAACGCCGCCCAGCCGGCGCCGAGCACTGCCGCGGTCGCCAGAACCTGCGCAACGACAATTGCAGCGATCGTCTGAGTGAGCCCGTAGCGCGTGCCGATGGCAATCGCCGCGAGCCGCAGCGCCATCGAGAGGAAGAGGAAGAACGCGCGGATGTCGTAACGGCCGCGGAGGATGAGAGCGACGCCGCCGACGTTCTCCGGTGCCTGCACGAGCGGCAACGCGGCCGCGATCAGCATCGGCTTCAGCAGGCGATCGTCGCCGAAGAGGGCATGCGCGGCCGGCGCCAGCGCGAGCAGACACACGCCGGCCACCAATCCCCCGGCGACTTTCAATTGCAGTGCTCGGCCGAAAAGGCGCCGCAACCGCCCCCAGTCCTCCCGCTCCTGGAAGCGAAATCCGTACTTGACCAGCGCCTCCTCGATCGTCAGGTCGAGCAGCGTCTGGAAGAAGCCGGTCGCCGCGATGACGATCGCGTACAAGCCGAGCATGCGGGTCGTGAACGCGTGGGCGACGATCACCGTCCCGAAGAAGCCGAGGACGACCGAGGCATAGATCCCAGCGGCTGCCGCCGACCGGCGCCAGAAGAGCCGCGAGCGCATTAGGACGATCATTCTAGGTAGGGCTGTACCTAGACTCGTCCCGTGGCCGTGTCGGAGACCCTGGCGCTGAGGGCGCGCTCCGTGGCGCGGTCGGGCGTCAGCCCCGGCGCCGCCGCCCTCGCGTTGGCAGTCCCCTTCCTGTTCCTGCACATCAAGTATCAGCCGGGAGTGAGGGTGCCGCTCGGGTCGACGCACCTCGGGCTCGAGCTGTCCGACGCGGCGGTCGTGGCCGTCGCGATCGTCGCGCTCCGCGAGGGGTTGCGGGCCGGATTCGCGCCTCTCCGTCCAGCGCTGACGCTGTGGATCGCGTCGGTCTCGTTGATCTTGTGGATCCTCGTCCGCTCTGGCTCGCTCGTGGACTTCGTCACGGCGGCGAAGTTCTCGGAATACGCGTTGCTCGCATTTTCCGCCCCGCTGATCCTGCGGCGCCGGACGGATTGGGAGCTCGTCGCGGCTGCGACCGTCGCGTGGAGCGTCGTGGCGACCGGCTTCGGACTGCTGCAGTTCCTCGGCGTCGACATGGCGGATGCGTGGGCGGCGGGCCGGCGGCAGCCGTCGTTTCTTGGCCACTCGGACTTCGCCGCGCTCTCGGCCCTCGCGCTCGGCATCGGTCTGGCAGCGGTGCTTCTGGCAGGCAGGCGCATCGGCTGGACGGCGGTCGCAAGCGGCGGAGTGGGCCTGATCCTCTCCGGCGCGACAGCGGGTTTGATCGGGATCGCGGCCGGCACGGCTGCTTTCCTCTACGCCGTCGCGAGGCGGCGCCGACTCGCGGTGCGGGACGTCGCCGTGAGCGGGATCGTGGTTGCTGTCGTCGCCGCGGGAGTGCTCGTGCTGCGCGCCGGCGACTTCGAGAACTTCCTGCGCTTCGTACATCTCAAGGGCAAGGAAACGCAAACCGCGAACATCCAGACGTACTCGCACCACGCGCTGCTCGCCTACATCGGCTACCGCATCTGGCTGGACCATCCGATCGTCGGCGCGGGCTGGCAGGCGTCGACCGACCCCGCCGTCGTCGACCCCGAGCTGCCGGCCGCGCACAAGAAGTTCCCCGACGTGGCGCCTCTTGCCTTCCCGACGCGCGAGCACGAATGGGGCGTGCAGAACGCCTACGTCCAGGCAGCAGCCGACCTCGGCCTGATCGGCCTCGTCCTCTGGCTCGCACCGTTTGCGCTGGCGCTCGTGCTCGCCCTGCGCGCCAATGCCCCACCCGGAGCCGTGGCGGCCTTCACGACCCTCGCGGCGATGGGCATCTGGGGCGGGCAGGGTCTCGTGGCCGGAATCCCTCTCGATGCGGCGACGTGGCTCGCCTTCGGCCTCGCGGCCACGGCGGTTGCGCAGAGGAGTCAGGCGCCTCCTCAGGGAAAATGACCGGGATGAAGGCGTTGGTGACAGGCGGGGCGGGGTTCATCGGCTCGAATCTCGTGAATGCGCTCGTCGAGCGTGGCGACGATGTCCGCGTGCTCGACAACTTCTCGACCGGCAACCGCGCGAATCTCGAGGGCCTCGACGTCGAGGTCGTCGAGGGAGAGCTCCGCTCCTACGAGCGCGTCCACGCTGCGGTGCGTGGAGTCGAGGTCGTCTACCACCTCGGCGCGCTCGGCTCGGTGCCGCGCTCCGTGCAGGACCCGCTGACATCGAGTGCGGTGAACGTCGAAGGGACGCTCAACGTGCTTCTGGCCGCCCGCGACGAAAGCGTGCGGCGCGTGATCTTCTCGTCTTCGACGTCCGTGTACGGGTCGAGCCGGGAGCTGCCAACGTCCGAATCGACTCCGCCCGACCCGATCTCTCCCTACGGTGTCGCCAAGCTGGCCGCAGAGCGCTACTGCATCAGCTTCGGCCGCGTGTACGACGCCTTCGAGCCCGTCGTCCTCAGGTACTTCAACGTCTTCGGGCCGCGGCAAAGCCCGTACTCGCAGTACGCCGCGGTCGTACCGCTCTTCATCGCGGCGATCGACCAGGCCGAGCCGGTCACGATCTACGGCGACGGCGAGCAGTCGCGTGACTTCACGTACGTCGGCAACGTCGTCGACGCCACGATCCGTGCGGCGGACGCAGGCGGCGCGAGCGGACGGACGTTCAACATCGCGGCGGGCTCGCCCGCCAGCGTCAACCACCTCGCGGAGACGATCGGCGTCATTCTCGGCAAGCCGGTCGAGAAGCGCTTCGAGCCACCGCGGTCGGGAGACATCCGGGATTCCTGGGCCGACATCTCCGCCGCGCGCGAGCTGCTCGGCTACGAGCCGCGCATCGACCTCGCCGCCGGGCTCGAGCTCACGGCCGAGGCGATCGTTGCCAGAGTCTGAACGGCGCGTGAAGATCCTCCGGGTGATCGCCCGGCTGAACATGGGCGGCCCCGCGCTGCACGTCGCGTACCTGACGGAGGGCCTCACGAAGCGTGGCTACGACACGACCCTCGTCTCGGGCTCGCTCGCCCGGGGCGAAGACTCGATGGCCTTCGTTGCAGACGCACGCGGCGTCGAGGTCGTGCGGATCGACGAGCTCGGACGCGAGATCTCTCCACTCCGTGACCTGCTGGCGACGATCCGGCTCGCGAAACTGATCAGGCGGGAGCGCCCACAGATCCTGCACACGCACACCGCGAAGGCGGGCACGGTCGGTCGTGTCGCCGCGCTGCTGGCCGGCTCCCGGAAGCCGCCGATCATCGTCCACACGTTCCACGGCCACGTCCTGCGCGGGTATTTCGGGCCGCTGCGCTCCCTCTTCTTCCGGCTCCTCGAACGCCGGCTCGCTGCGGGGACGACGGCGCTCATCGCCGTCAGCCCGCAGGTGCGCGACGACCTCGTGGCACTCGGTGTCGCTCCACGGGAGCGCTTCGTCGTCATCCGGCTCGGCATCGAGCTGGACGAGCGAGTCGCTACCGAGCTAAACGGCCGCGGCGAGAGCCGCCGCTATCTCGGTGTCCCCGGCGACCGCTTCGCCGTCGGCTGGATCGGCCGCATGACGGCGGTGAAGCGAACCGACGACGTACTGATCGCGTTCAAACGCCTGCGCGACGGCGGCGTCGACGCCGTGCTCTGCATGGTCGGGGACGGCCCCGACCGCTTGCAACTCGAGCAGCGCGCGCACGAGCTCGGCGTCGCCCGCAACACGGTCTTCCTCGGCTATCAGGAAGACGTCGCGCCGTTCTACGCGGCGTTCGACGCGCTCGTGCTCCCGTCCGGGAACGAGGGCACGCCCGTGAGCGTCATCGAGGCCCTGGCCGCCGAATTGCCGGTCGTGGCCACGCGTGTCGGAGGCGTGCCCGACGTCGTCCGAGACGGCGAGGACGGCTTCCTGGTCGAGGCCGGAGCGACCGACGACCTCGCCGACCGGCTCGCCCAGCTCGCCGGAGATCCCGCCCTCCGCGCCCGGATGGGCAAGCAGGGCCGCGAGCGCGTGTTGCCGCGCTACGCAGTCGAGCGGCTCGTCGAAGACATCGACGAGCTTTACCGGTCGCTGCTCAGTGCGGGAGGCGGGCGAAAACGTTGAATGCCGGCTTCTTCTTGCCTCCAGCCGTGAGGAAGCCTGACTGCCAGCCGACGCCGAGATTCGTATCGTCGCGGAGCATGAACCACACCATCAGGTCGATTCGTGGATTCGCACGAGCGATCGCGAACGACTGGCGCACGTAGGCGGCCTGCCGCGCGAACGAGACGCCGAAGATCCGGTCGGGCGGCGTCTGCCAGCCGTACTCGGTGATCCAGATCCGTTTCTTGCCCCAGAGCTTGTTGACGAGGCTGATCAGTGTGTTCATGTTCCCGAGCGTCACTGCCGACCCGCCCGGCTTGGTTGCAGGCGTCTCGCTCGGCTTTCCGTAGTACGGATTGTGGGCGTACGCGTCGAGGTTCCGCAACCCCGCCGCCCTGGTCAGGCGCATGAACGCGAGCGGCGAGAGAGACGGCCGGCTGCTACGCGGTGCATTGTTGCCGCGCGGCCCGGTCACTCCGCATGCGACCTTCTCGTCCGCGAAGTTCGTGAAGTGAACCCCCTGCCAGATCGCCGTGCAGATGCGTGCATAGGAGCGAGGGCTGACAAAGTGGCCGCCGGACACCTGCTGCAGCCAGTTCGGGTTGGCCGGCTCGTTCCACGCCGTCCAGTACCTCACCGCGGGCAGGTAGACCTCGTCGAACGTGTCGGTGTTCGCGATGTAGTGCCCGCTGTAGCGGGTCGCGGCTGCGTACGCGAAGTGCTGCAGGTCTGTGTAGTTGCTCGGTGGAACGTTCCGGGCGCGCCCACCGTTCGCCCAGGAGGGCGTGAACAGGATCGTGAGCAGAACCTGCATGCCCTCTTGCGATGCATAGCGAATTGCGCGGTCGTAGAGGTCCCAGTCGTAGGCAGGGTCGGCCGGATCCTGCCCATGCGCCGGTCGTTTCTTCGCAACGTCGTTCCAATTCAGGTTGATGCGCACGATCTGCGTGCGCAACTGCTTGAGGGTCTGGAACGTGAGCGTGGGATTGCCGCGCAGGGTCATGGCGTCGTCCTGGATGCCGACCAGCATGTGCGCCTTGGCCGAGGCCGCAGGCACGCACAGACCGGCAGCGACGAAAACGATCGCCGCCGCGACCCCGATCCGCCTAGGCAACGACCGGCTCCCGTCCGAAGGTCGGAAGCATCCGGCGTAGGCCGTCCTCGAGCTGGATCTGCGGCTCCCACCCGAGCAGCTGACGTGCGCGCGTGATGTCGGGCTGGCGCACCTGCGGATCGTCGACGGGCAGCGCCTCGTAGACGAGCTCGCTCTCCGAGCCGGTGATGCGCAGGACGGTCTCCGCCAGCTCGTTGAGCGTGAACTCACCGGGATTGCCGAGATTGACGGGCAGGTGCTCGCCGGACTCGGCGAGCAGGACGAGCCCGCGAATGAGGTCGTCCACGTAGCAGAAGCTGCGCGTCTGGCTGCCGTCCCCGAACACAGTCAGGGGCTTGCCCTCCAGGGCCTGTCTGACAAACGTCGGAACCGCGCGGCCGTCGCTCGGGCGCATCCGAGGGCCGTAGGTGTTGAAGATCCGCGCGATCGCGGTGTCTACCCCCTGCTGGCCGTGATAGGCCATGGCCATCGCCTCGGCGTACCGCTTCGCTTCGTCATAGACCCCGCGGGGCCCGATCGGGTTGACGTTGCCCCAGTACGTCTCCGGCTGGGGGTGCACCTGTGGGTCGCCGTAGACCTCGCTCGTCGAGGCGAGCAAAAACCGGGCACGCTTGAACTTCGCGAGCCCGAGCGCGTGGTGCGTCCCGTACGAGCCCACCTTCAGGGAGTGCAAGGGCATGCGTAGGTAGTCGATGGGACTGGCGAGAGCCGCGAGGTGATAGACGGCGTCCACCGGCCCTTCGATCTCCAGGTGATGCGTCACGTCCTGGTTGATGAAGAGGAAATTGTCGCCCCGCAGGTGCTCGACGTTCTGGAGCGACCCCGTGTCCAGGTTGTCCACGCAGACCACGCGGTAGTCCTTCGAGACGAGGAGATCACAGAGGTGGGAGCCGAGGAACCCGGCCCCACCGGTTACTACGGCGGTGGGCATTCGCAGGATGCTACCGGGGCGTCTTTCGCGAGGCCGCAGACTTTACGAGGGCTTTACAGCCGCGGCCGGGGGCCTAGGGACGCCGTCTGGCCCCAGGGAAGTGAACCAACCCAATCAACCGCGGATGAGGGACTGATCAACCTGTCGATTTCACCGATGGTCAGGACGAGCGTGACGAGGGCTCGATGCGGCGGAGCCTTTCACGCGAGAGAAGTGTCCTCATGAGCGGGGCCCGGCGGCGGGCCCTGCTCAGAGACACAGGCTGGTCGAATCACGTGTGGCGAGAATGCGAATCCGAACCGACACAGCGGCCTCTGCCGCCTCCCTCACCGAGTATCTGCGGCGCTGTGAGTGCATCGTCGACGTGATCGACGATCGCGTCATCGAAGCCGTCGCAAGACCACAATCCTTTGCGGCGCCACACGCAGACATCGAGCTCGAGGGCTATCTCGCGGTCTGGCAAGCGATGCACCCCGAGTGTTCGGCCGAACGCCTGAGCACGCTCGAGCATCACTAACAGCGGAGAACACCTAGAGCCCGCTCGTCGAGCCGCCTCAGCGCAGATCCTTGTTCGACTCCATGTCGAACCACATCGCAAAGAGCGTGAACTGGGAGCCGAAGATCAGCAGCAGCGCGACGAGGACGACGGTGCCCACGGACACCGCGTTGCCCATGAGCCGTAGCACGACCTCCGCGATGCCGAGCCCGAGACCGAGGAGGGTCATCAGGAAGCCGAACGCGTAGAAAAAGACGAGTGGGTGGAAATCGCGGATCACGTACTTCTCGCGCATCCGCCAGAAGAAGCCTTTCACGAGCAACCAGGAGATCCGTGGGATGACCTTGCGAATCTTGATCCCCGACCGTTCGCCGACGCCGTAGATCGGCCGCGACGGGATGTCGCGAACGCGTGCGTTCCAGACATTCAGATGAACCAGCATGTCGTTCGGCATGCCATAGCCCGGATAGATGCGGTCGAGGTCGAGCTGCTCGAGGATCTCCCGGCTGGCCGCCGTATAGCCGGACTGAGAGTCGGCAACGTGCCAGTAACCGGATGCGATCTTCGTCAGCAACGAGAGGACCGCATTGCCGAGGTAACGCGAGCGAGGGATCACGCGCCAGGCCTCCCCGGAGATGAGGCGGTTGGCCTTGGCGTAGTCGAGCTCGCCGCGGGCAACCGGCAGGGCGATCTTCTTCAGGTCCGACGGATCCATCTGGTTGTCGGCTGCCATCACGCAGACGACGTCGATCGCCTCGGTGAGTGCGCGCTGGTAGCCCGTCACGATCGCCGCGCCCACCCCCGAGTTACGTTCATGCGTGACGACCTCGACGCGCGGGTCGCCGGCGGCGCGGGCTGCTGCCACAGTGCCGTCGCGGGACGCGTCGTCGACGACGAAGATTCGGTCGACGAAGTCCGGAACGCCCTGGATCGTCGTCGCTACGAGCGCCTCTTCGTCATAGGCGGGGACGACCACCGCCACGTTCTTGCCCTCGAGCATCAGCGCACGCGGCGGCGCACGACCGGCTCCCACAGCAACGCTGCGAACAGTCCGATCAGCAACCCGAGGAACGCTGCAACGACGACAGAGTTCCTGCGGCTGCGCGCCGTCGTCTTCACCGCGGCCGCACGTGTGAGCACCTTGGGCCGCTCGACCTCCTCGGCCTGGACGAGGAGTTGCTTCGCCTGAAGCTCGTCGTCGAGGACGTCTGCGAGGTGGACCCCGAACACCGCCTTCGCGGTCGCGTCACCGGAGCTCCGAGCCTGCCGTTCGATGACGGCAACTTCCTGCTCATCCGCGGCGATGCGTTGCTTCAGAATGTCGATCTTCTTTTCCGTGTACGGCGCGAGCCGCTGTACGACGAGCCGTGCAAGCGCGTTCGCGGCGACCTGCGCCTTCCGCCTGGTCGGAGCCTGCACGGTGATCTGAACGAGGGGATTTGCGGTGGTGCGCGTGGTCCCGGTTCCGGTGCCGCCCGAGATCGTCTTCGTCGAAACGTGGCCACGCAAGTCCCCCGCGCGCATCCCGGCCTGGATTGCAGCACGCTGGATGGCATCCTCGGAGCGGACGATCGTGCCGACGGTCGAGGGGTTCGCCTGCGGGCCCTGGAGAGGGACGCTGCCGATGACGCTGTACGGCGCGCCGACGAAGATCGTCGAGCTCGCCTTCCAGACCTGTGAGCCCCCGAGGGAAATCAGATAGCCGATCACGGCGCCGACGAGCAGCCCTGCCAGGGGCAGCCACCAACGGGCGACGATCGCGCTCCAGTAGCGGCCGAGATCGACCTCCTGCTCGGCTTCACGGTCGACGTCGCGGGTGCTCAAGGCGCGGCGACTCTAGCGGAGGCCCATTCCCACTGGGCCTGCAAACCGTCAGCCAGCGAGGTCATCGCGCGCCAGCCGAGGTCGCGTTTGATCCTGGTCGCGTCCGCGGAGGTGCGCCTCACGTCACCGGCCGCCGCCGGGCGCTCAATCAGGTCGAGGGTGCGGCCCGACACACGTTCCAGCGTCTCGATCGCCTGGCGCATCGTCGCCTCCTCCCCTCCACCCACGTTGTAGACGGCGCCGGCCGCGGCGCGCTCCATCGCCGCAATTGTCGCCTCGATCCCATCGGCGACGAACG
>DASVEU010000007.1:0-18930 GCA_036380395.1 Gaiellaceae bacterium | reverse complement strand
CGATCTCGACTCGGCGGAACGCCGCGAGGCGCTGGCCCGCGCAGTCGAGCATCTGGATGCGGACGCCGAGGCGCTCGAGCGGTTACGCGATCCCGGCATAGCCTGGCGGGCCTACGCCTGCGCTCTGCTCGCCGATGCGCTGGGGGAAGACGAAGAGGACGCTTGACTGCGTAGGAGTAGCGTCCTTCCATGAGCACATGGCGGAAGAAAAGCGTTCAGGCGGCGACAGGCGATCCGGAAGCGACCGCCGTTCCGGAAAGGACCGTCGCGAGCGCGACGCCGGACCGCCGCCGGACGGCGACAGGCGGGAAGGCGATAGCCGCCGGTCAGAAGAGGAACGGCGGTCCGGTAAGGACCGGCGCAGCGGCAGCTAGCGCCACTCGGCGAGCACAGCGGCGACATCGTCCATCGAGTTGCACACCTTGCCCGCCGCCTCGATGCAGCCGAGCACGAACAGATTCAGGCCGTGGCCCTCGTGGCCGCGCGTGCTGCGGAGATCGGTGAGCAAGCCGACGATCCCCTTCTTCGTCGAGTCGGCCTGCATGAGCGCATAGAAGATGCCGATCTCACAGGCCGTGCCGTCGTCCACCATTGGTCCGTCGAGCACGGCGACCACGGCGTCTGCATCGGATAGACCCTGCCAATCCTTCGCGAAGATGGTCGCTGCCGACGTGTCGCCCGCGGCGAGTGCATTCTCGTGCGGAACGAACACCTCGATGCCGTCGGCACGCAGCAACCGCGCGCACTCGTCGATGAAGGACCGCTCGTACGGGGTGAAGAGCGGTCCAGCAAGGTAGACCCGCACCGGGCAACCCTAACCCGAAGACAAAGGCGGCGGCCCGAAGGCCGCCGCGCGAATCAGTAGCGGTCTTACTTAACGCCCGACGAAACCGAGCAGGGCGAGGACCAGCACAACGATCAGGATGATCCACAAAATGCTCACGTATGCCTCCCTCTTCGGTAGCTGCACTGATTCAACGAAGAAGGAACAGAATCAGTTACGTAGCAGGCGCTACGTGAAGAGAAAGAGCTTCAACCGGTCCGCGGCGCCGTCCAGGTCTGCAGGCCTGACCCGCATGAAAAGTGAGTGCCATCGTGAGTAAAGCTGACCGTGTCCGACAACGTGCCTGTTGCCGTGCCCGGCGATAGATGGCCGATGATTGTGAGATGGCCGGTCGCGGGATCTTCATCGACCTTGCTCTCGTACGAATCGTCAATCGTGAAGCTCCCGTCGGCAGCAATGGGAATCGTGGCAGACCCGAAGTTCAGGTCGCCACCGTAGAGGCTGCCACCGGGCGAGCATCCCTCGTTGATCTGTCCCGTGACGAGGTGTGTGACAAAGTTTCCGTCAGCTGTCACGTCGAACTCGAAG
This sequence comes from Gaiellaceae bacterium, assembly GCA_036380395.1. GTDB lineage: Bacteria > Actinomycetota > Thermoleophilia > Gaiellales > Gaiellaceae > 3-1-20CM-4-69-9. Next base: position 17,558 of record DASVEU010000007.1, on the reverse strand, counting down.
TTCGTCAACTGCGATGTGAGGCCCTTGTAATGGCCGGGTTGGGCGGGCGGCGTTGGGAGCGGCGGAGGTGTTGGTGCGGGGGGTGGTGTTGGAGGCGGAGACGACGCGGGTGGCGATGCACGCTTTTTGAGATGACCACTGACGCAGGTAAAACCGTATTTGCGGTACGCCTGCTGATAGCGCTTAGCGCATGGCTGGCCACTCTTGAGGCACTTGAATTTGCCGCCGATGCGGGCCGGCTTGAATCCCGCCTTACATGAGGCCGACTCCGCAGTCGGCGCGCCGCCAACTCCCGGAGCGGTCAACGTGAGCGCTCCACTGGCGGCGGTGCTCAGTCCTCCTAGGACAAGCGCGCCGATTACGAGCAGCAGCGCGACACGAACTTTGGACAGGCCCCTCATAGACCCCACGAAGAGAGAAAAGCACTTCGTGCTGTCTGTGTCTAGCTCAACTGCCCGCCGCCAGCGGTCTTCAGCCTCGAGCCGACGGCATCGCTACTCCTGCCGAGTGAGGCTTGCGAGCACCGCGAGCACGAGCACTGCAACCGCGGCGCTGAAGCCGATTCCGGCCGTGCGGAGGCTGAACGCGTGCGCGGCGACGCCGACACCGATCACCGGCAGCGAGAGTCCGACGTACATGACGACGAAGAAGCTCGAGGCGGTCTCACCACGGTGCTCGACCGGCGCGCGCTGGTTGATCGCCGCGAGACCGGCGCCGATCACAAGGCCCTGGCCGAGGCCGACCACCGACGCGGCGGCGATCAGCGCCGCGAGCGACTCGAGGCCGAGCGCCAACGCGAGCAGCCCGACCCCTCCGACTAGGAGCACGCAGCCGGAGACGAGGGCTCGGCGGTCCGAAAGGCGTGCAACGATCAACTGACCGACGATCGACGCGGTGAAGAGGATGAAGACGACCGCCCCGGCAAGGGCGTGACTCGTCCGGCCGAGGATCTGGCCGAGGAAGACCGGCGCGACGGAACTGAACACCCCCGCGACCGCGAAGCTACCGAAGCCGGCGGCGGCACCACGGATGAAAACGCCTCGCACCTCCGTCGGCACCTTCAATCGCTGCAGCCGCACCCGAAACGCAGTTCGTTGCACGGTTTCCGGCGTCATCAGCAGACCGACGAGAGCCGGCACGAGCAATCCGAGGTCGACAATGAAGGGCAAGCGGAGCGGTGACCTGCAGTAGTCGGCCAGCAGCCCGGCGAGTAACGTGCCGAGCCCGAGGCCCCCGAGGTTCACGATCACCGCGACGAAGCTCGCCACCCGCCTGCGCCCTCCCGGCGCGAGGTCGACGAGCATCGCGGTGGCAGTCCCGGTGAACACGCCGGCGGAGAGGCCGGAGGCGATTCTGCCCGCGAAGATCGGTACCAGCGACCCGGCGAACACGAACAGAAACGCGCTCGCCGCCGAGAACGCGAGCCCGATCAGCAGCACCGGCTTCCGGCCGATCTCGTCCGACAGGTTCCCGAAGACGAGCAGGCCGGCGATCACTCCGAACGCGTAGACGCCGAAGATCACCGTCACCATCAGCTCGCCGAACGAGTAGCGCTGTTCGAAGAGCGGGTAGAGCGGCGTCGGCAGCGTCGTTCCGATCATCGTCGCGAGGAACGCGTAGGCAACGAACACGAAACCGACGTTGCGGCTGACGACCCTGCGCACGACGGGTAGCAAAGCGGATGGCGCGGCGTGCTGTCGCGAAGACGAGGCTCGGCTCCTATCATCGAGACGATGGTTCTCGAGGCGCAGCTAAGTGACGCGGGCGCCGGACTCGTCCCGGCGAGCACCGGCTGGTTCGTCATGAACGCTCACGACGCCCGCTGGTTCCACCGTCCCGGCCGCGGCGACAGCTTGCCGTTGACGGGATGCGATGAGTTCGAGGCCGAGACGTACTTCCCGATGCTCGGCATGTCGATTCAGGTGCTTCCGCCGGGTGAGCCGAACGGCACGTACCACTGGGAGACGGAGCAAGAGGACTTCCTCGTGCTCGCGGGCGAGGCGCTCCTGATCGTCGAAGGGCAGGAGCGGCCCCTCAAGCAGTGGGACTTCGTGCACTGTCCGCCGGAGACCCGACACGTGTTCGTCGGCGTGGGCGACGCGCCGTGCGTGATCCTCGCAGCCTCATCGCGGCAGTTCCAGAAGGACGGGCCGTGGGGCTTCTACTGCGCCGACGAGACGGCGCGCAGCTACAACGCGAGCTCGCCCGAGGACACGCAGGACGGCGAAGTCGCGTACGGGCGGTTCCCACCATCGCGGCCGACGCGCTACCGCGACGGCCTGCTACCGGAATAAGTGCTCCGACCCAGGTTCTGAGAGCGGATGATGGGACTCGAACCCACGACCTTCTGCATGGCAAGCAGACGCTCTAGCCAACTGAGCTACATCCGCGAAGCGGCCAGTATAGCCTCAGCTTTCGGCGTCCAGAGCCTCGTTCACGAGCCGGTCGGCTAGCTCGTTGTGGGCTCGCCGCACCGCGGTGTAGCGCACTCGGGCGAACCTCTTCTCCAGATCCGAGGCATCCTCCCACAGCTCCTTGAGCGCCTCGTTCTTCACTCGATACTCGCCTTGCATCTGCTTGACCAGCAGCTCCGAGTCGGACACGACTTCCAGTTCCCGCACGCCTAGCTCCGCGGCTTTTCCCAGCCCGGCGACGAGGCCGCTGTATTCCGCGACGTTGTTCGTCGCACGTCCGATCGCCTCGCCGTGCGCGGCCAGCACGTGTCCGTCCTCCGCTTCGATGACGTAGCCGTACGCGGCGGGACCGGGATTTCCACGGCTGCCGCCGTCCGTGAACAGCTTCGCCTTCACAGCAATGCGTACACGTCGAACGCCGGCTCCTCGTACGGGTGCGCCCGGCGCAGTGCTGCGATCACCTCGTCCTGCTTCTCCTCCGGAAAGACCGTCTCGAGTCGCAACTCGGCGACGCGCTGCTCGCGTCCGGCTTCTCCGAGGGATGGGTTCGTTCCCTCGCCGCCGAAGAAGGTCCCCGTTCCCTGCGTGTACCACGAGCAGTGCTCGTACTCGCCGATGCGTCCGGCGCCCGCCTCGAAGAGGGCCGTGCGTACCGCGTCGAGAGCTTCGCGCGGCACGAAGACGACGAGCTTGCGGTTCAGGTCTCGGTGTCGATCTGCGCCTTCTGCAGCTTGCCGCTGTAGTCGACGTAGATCGACTTCCATTCGGTGAAGACGTCGAGGGCGGCTTGGCCCGCCTCGCGGTGGCCGTTGCCCGTGTCCTTCGTGCCGCCGAACGGGAGATGCACCTCGGCCCCGATCGTTCCCGCGTTGATGTAGGTGATTCCGGCCTGCAGGTCGCGCATCGCGCGGAAGGCCTTGTTGACGTCACGCGTGAAGATGGACGAGGAGAGCCCATACCTGATCCCGTTCGACACGCGAATCGCCTCGTCGAAGTCCTTCACACGGATCAATGCCGTCGTAGGCCCGAAGATCTCCTCCTGCGCAATCCGCATCTGCGGATCGACGTCGCCGAAGATCGTCGGGCGGTAGAAGTTGCCCTTGTCGAAGCCGTTGTCCGTCGCGACCTCGCCGCCGGTGAGGAGGTTCGCGCCCTCGTTCTTGCCGATCTCCGTGTACGAGTGGATCTTCTCGAGCGATTTCTTGTTGATCACCGGGCCGACGTCGGTGTCGTCCTCCCAACCGGCGCCGAGCCGCAGGTTCTCCGCCGCCGCTACGAGCCGCGACTGCAGCTGCTCGTAGACACCGTCCTGCACGATCACGCGCGACGCCGCCGTGCAGCGCTGGCCAGACGTTCCGAACGCCGACCAGATGATCCCGTCGGCCGCGAGCTCAAGATCGGCGTCGTCGAGGACGATGATCGCGTTCTTGCCGCCGAGCTCGAGGTGGACGTGCTTCAGATTCTCGGCGGCGTTGCGCAACACCTCGACGCCGGTCTCGCGGGAGCCCGTCAGCGTGATCACTGGCACGTCCGGATGGCGGACGAGGCGATCGCCCACGGCGCCGCCCCCGCCGTGCACGATGTTGATCACGCCCTCCGGCAAGCCGGCTTCGACCAGCAACTCGACGAAGCGCTGGCCGAGCAACGGCGTGTCGGTGGCCGGCTTGAAAACGACCGTGTTCCCGGAGATCAGCGCGGGCGCGATCTTCCAGGACGGGATGGCGATCGGGAAGTTCCAGGGCGTGATCACGCCGACGACACCAATCGGCATCCGGACACTCATGTTGAACTTGTCGCGGAGCTCCGACGGCGTCGTCTGGCCGAAGAGGCGCCGGCCTTCGCCGGCCATGTAGAGGCTCATGTCGATCGCCTCCTGGACGTCTCCCCCAGCCTCCGCTTTCACCTTGCCCATCTCGTGGGACATCAGGTCCGTGAGCTCGTCCTTCTCCTCCATCATGAGATTCGCGAAGCGGTAGAGAATCTCGCCGCGCTTCGGCGCGGGCACGAGCCGCCAGTCGTCGAACGCCGCCTTGGCCGCCGCGACGGCCCGGTCGACGTCCTCGGCGGAGGAACGCGGGAACGTGCCGATCGCGTCGCCCGTCGCCGGGTTGACGCTCTCGAACGTCTCGCCGGAGGCCGAGTCGCACCACTCGCCCCCGATGTAGTTCAGGAAGGTCTTCGTCCCCGTCAGCGCCACGAGGCGAGTCTACTCAGGCGGAGCGTCCGTCTCGGGGAAGGTGCCGGGGATTCGCGCCCTGCGCCGATCCCGGATCTCGCGCTGCTCTCTGGCCCCATCGGTCGGCTTCTTGCCGGCTCGGCGGTCCGGGCCCTTGCGCCGGTCGATGATCACGGTGACGTTCGGGTTGTCCTTGTAGTACTCGACCATCTTGTCGAACAGCTCATCGGCGAGCTCGGGCGGGATCACGCAGTAGATCACGCTCTGATTGTAAGAGCGATGCTGGTCGGCGCTAGAGGGGTGGCGCTGGCCCTAGACGGGAGAGATTTTAGGAACGAGCCGGCCGTCCTGCTCGATGCGGGCGTTCCAGTGCTGGTAGCCGGCGTCGAGCTCGGCCATCTCGTGGCCACGCTCGGCCAGACGAACGGGCTGCGCCGACTCAGGACTGACGCGGTACTGGTACCACGAGATGTCCCAGGCGACCGTCACGATCAGCTCGCCGCTGACCCCGGAGAGCGGGACGATGCTCGCGCGCGGCTCGCCGAGGCTCTTCGCGATGCCGCCGACCGTCCGGCGGTAGTCGCTCGAGTTGAAAGTGTCCGCGGCCTCGACCATCTGCTGCTCCGGGACCGACAGCCGACGGAGGATCGGCTCGGCCACGACGGGATCGTCAGGCGGCTGGCGGCGCTGGTCGAACAGGGACGCAATCCCACGGCGACGCGGGCGGCGCTGATTCGGAACGGTCGGAGAGGTCGGGCTCCCTTCCTTGATCCAGCCGTAGTCCACCGCGGCTTCCTGGCAGAGGGCGCACACGTCGACGAACTCCTCGCCGTCCGGCGAGAAGCGAATGGTTCGTTCGCCGGTCAGTAACGACCGCTCGCAGACCGCGCAGATCCGCTTCGCAGGATGTCGGGCCAACTGGCGCATGCCGTGGACCCTAGCCCAGGTGTCGCAGGCTGCAACTGCTAATGTCGGCCATTACATGTGTCTTTTACATGTAGGGAGAGCTTGAGGCCCCGCGGCGGCCGCGGAGCCCGGTGCCGGCGCATGGTTCGTCCGGGCCACTGGGGCGTCCGGGCCCGCGTGGAGCGGTTCAGCGAGCCCGCCCTGCTGCTCCTCTTGCGCGAGCGGCCGACGCACGGGTACGAGCTGCTGGAGGCGCTGCCCGACCTGACGGGCGAGGCGCGAGTCGACATGGGGAACCTCTACCGCGTGTTGAGGGCGCTCGAGGAAGACGCCCTCGTCACATCGCGCTGGGAGTCCGGCGAGCCTGGCCCGGCCAAGCGCACCTACGAACTAACGGCGGAAGGCAGGCGGCTGCTCGACGAATGGGCTGCCGCGCTCCGGGGGTCGCGCCAACGCATCGACACCTTCATCGATCGCTATGAGGGGAGGTGAACCATGCATCACGCACGCAGACGACATCACCGCGGTCTCGGCCGCAGGTGGTACGACCGGGAGAACGTCCTCGAGCGGCTCGAGAATTATCAGCGCGACCTCGAGCAGGAGCTCGCAGACGTCTCCGACCTGATCACGCGACTGCGCGCCGGCGAGCAAGAGCAGCCGGCCCAGCCACAGCCGCAGAGCGTCTGAACGCGAAGACGCTGGTCTACGCCGCCGCCGAAAGTGCTGAGCACTTTCGGCGGACTAGACCTTGGCCTCTTCCTTCTCTTTCTTGGTCTCTTCGATGATCTTCTGCGCGATGTGCGTCGGGACTTCCTCGTAGCGCAGGAAGTGCATGTGGTAATCACCGCGTCCGCCGGTCATCGAAGTGAGCGCCTGCGCGTACGTGAGGATCTCCGCCATCGGGACCTCGGCCTTGATGTTCGTCATGCCGCCCTGCGGCTCCATTCCCTGCAGCCGGCCCCGTCGTGAGTTGAGATCGCCGTTCACCGCGCCCACCGCCTCGTCGGGGACGGTCGCCTCGAGCTCCATGATCGGCTCGAGCAAAACGGGGTCCGCCTTCTCGTAGGCGGACTTGAACGCCATCGAGCCGGCGATCTTGAATGCCATCTCCGAGGAGTCGACGCTGTGGTATGAGCCGTCGACGAGCAGGACGCGTAGCCCCTGAACGGGCGCGCCGGCGAGCTCGCCGTGCAGCATCGCCTCCTGAATGCCCTTGTCGACTGCGGGGCGGAAGCTCTGCGGGACGACCCCGCCGACGATCTTGTCCACGAATTCGTAGCCCTGGTGGCCGTCGAGCGGCTCGAGCTGGATCACGCAATCGCCGAATTGGCCGCGTCCGCCCGTCTGCTTCTTGTAGCGGCCCTGCGCGCGTGACTCCTTCCTGATCGTCTCCAGATAGGGAACACGCGGCTGGTGTAGCTCGACCTCGACGTTGAACCTGCTCTTCAGCCGGTCGACTGCCACCTCGACGTGCATCTGCGAAAGACCGTTCAGCAGCTGCTCACCGGTCTGCGGATCGCGCCGCATCTGGATCGTCGGATCCTCTTCGCTCAGACGCCGAAGCCCTGCCGCCATCTTCTCCTCGTCCCCTTTCGACTTCGGCGTGACGGCGAAGCTCATGACAGGCTCTGGGAAGCCGATCTGCGGTGTCTCGATCTCACGCTCGGCGTCGAGCAGGACATCGCCGGTCTGCGTCTCCTTCAGCTTCGCGACCGCACCAATGTCGCCCTCGCCGAATTCGGTCACCTGCACGTGCTCCTTGCCTTCCAGCTGCATCAACTGGCCGAGGCGCTCCTTCGAGTGGGAGCGCGCGTTCACGATCGTCGAGTCGCCTTTGAGCGTGCCGTTGAGCACGCGGAACACGTTGATGCGGCCCGCGAACGGATCGGCGATGGTCTTGAAGACGAATGCCGCAGTGCCGGCACCGTCGACGTTGATCGGTGCGCCCTTCTTCGCGGGTGAGGGCACACCTTCCACAAGAAGATCGAGCACTGCGGTCGTGCCGAGATTCTTGGACGCGACACCGCAGGCAACGGGGAAGACCTCACCGCGCGTCACCGCTTCCTTGAGCGCCTTCGCGACCTCTTCCGGGGAGAGCTCTTGCCCCTCGAGGTAGCGCTCCATCAGTCCTTCGTCGGTCAGGACCACCGCGTCGAGCAGCTGCTCTCGGTACTGCTCGACCTCGGCCTGCACCTCGGCGGGGATGTCGACCGGGCCGCTTTCGCGCTGACCCTCGGGATCCATGTAGGCCTGCATGTGCAGCAGATCGACGATTCCCTTGAGCTCGTGCTCAGCGCCGATCGGAATGTGTACCGCGACGCACTTGTCGGACAGCTGCGTCCGGAGAGCCTCGAGCACGCGGTAGAAATCGGCGCGCTCGCGGTCGAGCATGTTCACGACCATGACCCGCGAGAGGCCGGCCGCGTCGGCGCGTTGCCAGTGCCGCATGGTCTGCACCTCGACGCCCATCACGGCGCTCACGGTGAAGAGGGCGCCCTCGACGACGCGCAGGGCGGCAATCGCGTCGCCCTGGAAGCCGGCGTCGCCCGGTGTGTCGATCAGGTTGATTTTCCGGCCCTGCCATTCGACGTTGCAGATCGACGCCGAAAGGGACATCTGGCGCCGCTGCTCGTCGTCGTCCCAGTCGCTGACCGTCGAGCCTGACTCGACGGTGCCAAGCCGGTTGGTGGCGCCGGCCTGGAACAGGAGGGCTTCGACGAGCGTCGTCTTACCCGTGCCGCGATGCCCGACGACGGCGACGTTGCGGATCTTCCCGGGCTCGAGTGACATTCACCAGCTCCTCTGTGCGATGCGGTTTGAGCGCCGCATCGTATCGCGGTGCTAGTGCTCTAGAGAGGCTCTGGTGGTGGCACCCGAAAGGCGGGCCTTGAGGCGCAGGATCGCCTTGGTGTGGAGCTGGGAGACCCGGGATTCCGTGACACCCAGGACCTCGCCGATCTCGCGCAGGGTCAGCTCCTCGTAGTAGTAGAGGGTCACGACGAGCTTCTCGCGCTCAGGCAGCCGTGCGATGGCCTCGCCGATCGCCTCCTTCATCTCGGTCTGCGAGAGCGATCCCTGCGGGTCCGGCGCATCGATGTCCTCGATCGTGTCGATCAGCGCGACCGAATCGCCGCCCCCGGTGTTCACGCTCCAGAGCTCGTCCAGGGCGCCGATCGACGAGCGCGAGATGTCGGTGAGCGACTCCTCCAGCTCGTCGGTCGAGATGCCGAGCTTGTCGGAGATCTCGTCGTCGGTGGGCGCGCGATGGAGCTTGCGCTCGAGCTCGGCGATGGCCCGCTCGATATCGCGCGCGCGGGCACGCACGGAGCGAGGCACCCAGTCCATCGCCCGGAGCTCGTCGATGATCGAGCCCTTGATCCGCGCGATCGCGTAGGTCTCGAACTTGACATCGCGATCGGGGTCGTAACGCTCGATCGCTCCGATTAGACCCAACAGCCCATAGGAGACGAGGTCGCCTTCATCCACGTGCGCAGGGAGGCCGGAGCCGAGCCGCCCGGCCACGTACTTGACCAGCGGGGCATAGGTCAGGATCAGCCGGTCACGTAGAGCCTTATCGCCCTTGTTCGTGCTGTACAGGCGCCACAGAGACTTGGTGTCTTCGACCTCGGCCACTCGCAGAGGATACGCGGTGATTCGGTCTACCTGAGCGCCCGGAAGGCCATCGACGCGAGCCAGACGGCCAGGACGGCAGCCGCGAGCGCGATGATCCACCGTCCGGCTTGTCCCCCTGCCCCGTTCCCGGCCGCGAAGGCAACACCCGCGAACGCGATCGCGAGGAGAGCGAACAGCGCACCCAGAGCTGGTCGTTGCTTCACGGCCAGAGGGACCCGAAAAAGACCACGGCTACAATCCTTTCAGCCCAGGGGCGTAGCTCAGTTGGTAGAGCGGCGGTCTCCAAAACCGTAGGCCGGGGGTTCGAGTCCCTCCGCCCCTGCTCCCGAGGAACGGCTCAAGCCTCCCTCAGGAGTTCAGTGGGTGTAGGGGCGCGGACTGCCCCTACACCCACTAGTCACCTAGGCGTTAAAGGAAGCTCTCGATCCACTCGAGCACGGCGGGCTGGTCGATCCGGAAGTACCATCCGGCACCCGCACAGTTCCCATTCGCCCCGTACGACGTGACCGCAACGATCGTTGTCGTGGAGCCATAAAAGACAGGACCTCCGGAGTCGCCGAAGCAGGTACCTCCCATGCCGCGGCCAGGGTCCTGTGTCAATTGGACGCTGACACCGTTCGTCCAATTGCTCCGCAACGTCACAAGCTGTGCCGTCGTCATGAACCGCTCACGCAACGCTGACTCGACCGGCTTCACCGACTGCAGTCCGTAGCCGACGAGCGTGAACGTGATGTCCTTCAGGCCACGCTGCGTCGCGAGCGGATCGAGGAAGTTCGCCGTTGGCAGCTGGCCGTACGTGTCACGGTAAATCGGCTCATCGAGAACGACGATGCCGGCGTCGCACGTGTTCGGGAAGTCCGCATAGTCGTTGTAGCAGGGGTACGGATATGGCGCACCCGTTGCGTCATACCCGGTGCACGGATAGCCGGTGTATCCCGTGCACGGCGGCCGACTGTCAACTGGATCGAACGGGTAGTTGCCGTCCACGATCGGCCCTTCGGCGGTCCAGACCGTCGCCGACGCCGCGCCGGACGTGCAGTGGCCGGCAGTCAAGACAACCGTCGGAGACAACAGCGTGCCGGAACAACGCCAGAGATACGCCCCTGACGAGTCATAGAACGCAAGATTGACGACGTAGTTGTAGCTATCTCCAGTCGGAACTGGATTGCCGGTGATAGCGGAGGCTGATCCAACGAACACGAAGCTCGAAGCCACAACCGCCGCGAACAAACCAAGCTTCAGACGCACAATCCCTCCCCCCTCGTCGACGCCACGAACATACTTCGGGCGGCGATAGTAGCGGCTCGCCAACTCGCCTGTGCGAACGTTGACGCTCGCTGAGTCGCAGCTCGCGGCGCCCCGGCCGGCTGAGCGGAGCGCAAGAAAGAACGAAGAACCGGCATCTACCGGGCGGCGAGATGGGGACGTCGGTCAGAGGGGCTTCTCTATCTCGCCTTCTTCCGCGCGGTAGGCTGCGCCGCCGTGCGCGTCTCATTTCTCGTCCCCGCGTACAACGAAGCGGCGACCATCGTCGAGCTGCTCGACCGCGTCTGGCGACTCGAGCTCGAGAAGCAGATCGTCGTCGTGGACGACGGCTCGACTGACGGCACCGGCGAGCTCATCGAGAAGTGGCGGAGCGGACGCGAGGAAGTCGTCTTCCTGCGGCAGGAGAACCGGGGGAAGGGTGCTGCCGTTCGCGCTGCGATCCCCCATGCCGACGGCGAGATCTGCGTCATCCAGGACGCGGACCTCGAGTACGACCCGGCCGACGTTCCGGCGCTGATCGAGCCGATCGTGCGCGGGAGCGCGGACGTGGTGTTCGGCTCCCGCCTGTCGGGCGGCAAGCCTCAGCGCGTGTACATGTTCTGGCATCTCGTGGGCAACAGGTTCCTGTCCATGCTCACGAACGTCCTGTACAACACCACGCTGTCGGACATGGAAACCGGGTACAAGGCGTTTCGCACGGAGATCCTGCGCTCGCTCGACCTCCGCCAGAACGACTTCGGAATTGAACCGGAGATCACGGCGAAGATCTGCAAGCGGAAGCTGCGCGTCTACGAGCTTCCGATCGCCTACTACGGCCGCACCTACGCAGAGGGGAAGAAGATCACATGGAGGGACGGCTTCAAGGCGATCCGCGTCCTTCTCAGCGTCCGCCTGTTCGGCTGACTGCGGTCGCAGCCGCCGTACTCGTCGCAGCGCTCGCCGCGTCTGTGCTGGTGAGCGGGAACGAGGTGCGGGGCCATGTCGCCCAGTCCGTTGCGCGTGACTCCAAGCTCACGTCGGCCGAGAGGCGGCACGCCGCCGGTGACCGCCTCGGCCTCGACCCGGCGCCCTTTGACGCGTTTCGGGCGGAACTGCGGCCGCGCGAGCGATACGCGGTCGACGTCCCGCCCGGCGCGAGGGGACCGTTCATCACCCGGGGCGCGGTCGTCAGGGCCTACGCGGCGTTCTACTTTCTGCCTGCGATCCAGGTCGAGCAGGCGGATCACGTCTTTCACTATCGATTCCGATGAGGATGGCCGCGCTGCTCGGCGCGAATGGACTGATGCTCGTTGCCGGCCTCGGCATGCTGCCTCTGCTCGGCATCGCCCGCTCGTGGCGCCTGCTCCTCTTCCGTTGCGGGCTGGCCTATCTCTGCGGCATCTTGCTCGTCGGGATCGTCTCCGCGCACCTTGCACTCGTGCACGTGAGTTTTGGCTGGATCGGACTCGGGTTACTGGCCGCTCTGTCGTTCGGGTTCTGCGCGTGGCGCCTCAACGGCACTGAACGCCCCGGCTGGCGTCGGCCCGATTGGATCGACGCAGCCGCTTTCGCCGCTCTCGCCGCGCTCACGATCGACTACGGCCGCGCCTTTCGGGTCGCACCGCTGAATCGGTACGACGCATGGGCGATCTGGGCCCTCAAAGGTCATGCGCTCTCTGCCTTCGGGTGGGCCGACCCGGTCGTGCTCGCCGGCGCGTCCTACCGGTTCGCCAATCTGGACTACCCATTGCTGCTCCCTTCGCTCGAAGCGGTGGACTTTCGCGCTATGGGAGCGTTCGACACGCGCCTCCTGCACCTTCAATTCCTGCTCTTTCTCGTCGCGGCGTTGCTGGCGCTCTTCGCACTGTTGCGCGACCGCGTTCCCTCGCTCGTCCTCTGGCTGTCGCTCTTCGCTCTCGCGCTTGCGCCGGCCGTGTTCGACCAGTTGCTCACGGCCTACGCGGATGTCCCGCTCGCGCTCGTGTTCGGCGTCGGCGTCGGGGCGGCCGGCCGCTGGCTGATCACGAACGAACGTTGGGCCCTCACGCTGGCGACGTTCTGTTTCGCGGGTGCATTACTGACGAAGAACGAGGGCTCGCTCTTCGTCCTCGCTGTCTTTCTCGGCCTCCTCGCCGCGGCGTATACGCGCTGGCGCGCGCTCGCGGTCGCAGCTGCGATCGACATCCTGCTCCTGCTTCCCTGGCGCATCTACGTGCACAGCCACCAGTTGCGCGACATCAACTACAGCCTCGGCGACAGCTTCGACTACGAGCACGTGCACGGCAGACTCGGGGTCGGACCGATCGCGTTCAGGACGCTCGCCGGCCAGATGCTCGATCCACAGCAGTGGGGGCTGCTGGTGCCGATCTTCGTGGCGCTGTTCGTTGCCGCTCTGCTGACCGGCGTGCGCGCACTTCCGATCTTTGCGCTCGTCTGGACGGTGCTCGCATGGCTCGGCTTGAGCTGGATCTATGTCATCTCTCACCTCGAGTACAGCTCGTACCTCGACTCCACGAAGGAGCGGGTCGTCGCGTCCGTGGTGATCGGCAGTGCGGCGCTCGTGCCTTTGCTCGCGGCAGAATCCTGGGCGCGCCTCGGCGCCCGCGGTCGAGGCCGAGCTCGGACCGGCCACGGATGGGCTCCTTGACCTCAGACGAGCGCGAGTTGCTGGTGGCTCGTCAACCCTGAAACGCCCACTCCGACGAGCCGAAGCGCGCCGGGGCGGTCGGTGAGTGCGCGGTCCAGAAGTGCGCACGCGAGCTCTCCGATCTTTGCCCCCTCGTCGATGCCGACGCGCAAAGACGTCGACCGTGTGCGGATGGAGAAGTCCGTGTAGCGCAGCTTCGTCGACACGGTGCGCCCCACACGTCCGGTCTCCCGCAGATGCTCCGAGAGACGGTCGGCCATCCTTCGAAGCTCCGCGTGCAGCTGCGTGCGATCGGTCAGGTCTCGCTCGAAGGTGTTCTCGACGCTGATCGAGATGCGCTGCGTCTGGCCTTCGAGACCACGTGGGTCGATCCCGCGGGCCCGGTCGTGCAGGACACGCCCGACGCTGCCGGGGAGCACGCTCCGAAGCTCGACGTCTCCGAGGGCGGCCAGCGAGCCAATGGTCGCGACTCCCGCGGCGACGAGGCGCGCCTCCGCCTTCGGGCCGACTCCCGGGAGCCGGCGCACGTCGAACGGCGCCAGGAAGCTCGCCTCCTGACCGGCCGGGACCACCGTCAAACCGCCGGGCTTGCGATGGTCACTGGCGATCTTGGCCACCACCTTCGAAGTGGAGACACCGAGTGCGCACGTGAGGCTCGTCGCCGCCCGGACTGCGGTCTGAACGGCCTCAGCGACCTTGCGGGCCTCGAGAAACGTCTCTGCGACCTCGCTGATGTCGAGGTAACCCTCGTCGAGCCCAGTCTTCTCGACGGCGGGAACGACTCCGCGCACCGTTTCCCACACGTGCTCCGAATACTCGCGGTAGAGGGAATGGCGGGGGCGCACGAAGACGGTCTGCGGGCAGCGCCTGAGAGCTTCCGCGCAGCTCATCGCCGAGTAAATGCCGAACTTCCGTGCAACGTAGTTCGCGGTTGCGACGACACCCCGCCCGTGCGGGTCGCCTCCGACCACGAGCGGCTTGGTCTTGAGGCTGGGGTCCTCGAGCTCCTCGACCGCGGCGAAGAAGGCATCAAGGTCGAGGTGGCCGACGATCATGTCAGGAGCCTAGACCCCGGACCTTCCGGCACCCGCCGCCCCCGCGGGAGGGCTGATGTGAAATTCGGTCGTCGTCGGGGGCGCTCCAGACCAAGCCGGGCAGCGCGGTCGTTCGCGGTGCGTAGCGGCGCTACGTGCCGTGGGCGAGCGTGCTGATCCGGCGCCGCGTCTGGTGCGTCATCCGGCCCGGCCGAATTTCGCGTCAGGCCTCCTTGTATAGGCTCAAAGCGATGGCCGTCCTCACCTCGCAGGTGGAACGCGAGTCCGAAGAGTTCAGTCGCCGGCGGCTCCGCATGGAGGGGCTCGTCGCCGAGTTGCGCGACCGCACCGCGGAGATCGCCCGCGGCGGAGGAGAGGCGGCGACCGAGCGCCACCGGTCGCGCGGGAAGCTCACCGCGCGAGAACGCATCGACCGCCTGGTCGACCCCGGCGCCGCGTTCCTCGAGCTGAATGCGCTAGCCGCCTGGGATCTCTACGACGGCGAGGCACCCGCGGCCGGCATCGTCACCGGGATCGGAATAGTCGAGGGCCGGGAATGCGTCGTCGTGGCCAACGACGCCACTGTCAAGGGCGGCTCGTACTTTCCGCTCACGGTCAAGAAGCACCTCCGGGCCCAGGAGGTGGCCGCGCAGAACAACCTCCCGTGCCTCTACCTGGTCGACTCGGGCGGCGCCTTCCTGCCTTTGCAGGACGAGGTCTTCCCCGATCGCGACCACTTCGGCCGCATCTTCTTCAACCAGGCGCAGATGTCGGCACGGGGCATCCCGCAGATCGCCGTAGTGATGGGATCGTGCACCGCCGGCGGCGCCTACGTGCCGGCGATGTCGGACGAGACGGTCATCGTGCGCGGCACCGGCACGATTTTCATCGGCGGCCCGCCGCTCGTGAAGGCGGCAACGGGGCAGGACGTGAGCGCCGAGGAGCTGGGTGGGGCCGACGTGCACACGAGGCAGTCCGGTGTAGCCGACTACCACGCGATGTCCGATGAACATGCGCTCGCGCTGGCGCGCCAGATCGTCCGCAACCTGCAGGGCCGCAAGCCCGAGCCGCCCTGGGTGCAGGCGGAGCCGGAGCCCCCGGCCGCCGATCCCGCCGAGCTCTACGGACTGATCCCGGAGGACTTTCGCCAGCAAACCGACGCGCGCGAACTGATCGCGCGGATCGTGGACGGCTCGCGCTTCGACGAGTTCAAGGCGCTCTACGGCGAGACGCTCGTGACGGGCTTCGCGCACATCGAGGGCTACCCGGTCGCGATCCTCGCGAACAACGGCGTCCTCTTCGCCGAGTCGTCCCAGAAGGGCGCGCACTTCATCGAGCTCGCGACGAAACGACGCATCCCGCTGCTCTTCTTGCAGAACATCACCGGCTTCATGGTCGGGCAGGAGTACGAAGCCGGGGGGATCGCGCGCGACGGCGCGAAGCTCGTCATGGCGGTCGCGAACGCACGGGTGCCGAAATTCACGGTGATCGTCGGCGGTTCGTTCGGAGCGGGCAACTATGCGATGTGCGGCCGCGCCTACGAGCCGCGCCAGCTGTGGATGTGGCCGAATGCGCGCATCTCGGTGATGGGTGGCGAGCAGGCCGCCGCGGTCCTCTCGATGGTCGGCGACAGCGATCCGGACGAGATCCGCGCCAAGTATGAGCGCGAAGGCAGCCCGTACTACTCGACAGCCAGGTTGTGGGACGACGGCATCATCGACCCGCTCGACACGCGGCATGTTCTCGCACTCGGCCTCTCGTCGTCCCTGAACGCACCTATTGCCGAGACGACGTTCGGCATCTTCCGTATGTGATGCGGCTGTTCGGCAGAAAGTCGAAGCGGCGTCTCCGCGAGCTCGGGGAGTCGGAGGCGTACCACCACTCGTACGGCGAGCCGCCTCGGGACGTGAAGCTCGTCAAGCTGCCGCCGCGCCGACCGCGCTACCGACAGGTGCTCGCCGACGGCGAGCGCCTACGGCAGGCATTCGCGCAACGACTGGACAAACGAGACAAGGAGGAATAGTGGCCGCGTATGACGTCGTCGATGTCGGCGAGCTCGAAGCGGAAGGCCCGGGCGGGATGGTCAGGAAGGTTCGCCGCGCGCTCGACGCGAAGGCGTTCGGCTTCAACTACTTCATATTCCCGCCGAACCAGGAAGGACGCGAGCACGACCACGGCGACTCGAACCTCGAAGAGGTGTACTTCGTCGTGAAGGGCACCGGCACTATGCGCGTCGACGGCGAAGAGATCGAGCTCCAGCCCGGCCGCTTCGTTCGCGTCGACCCGGCAGCGACGCGGCTGCCCATCTCCGGCGCCGACGGTCTCGAGTTCGTCACGATCGGCGCTCCTCTCGACCGTCTGTACGAACCCCCCTCGTGGGGCTAGGAGGCGCAATGCACACGATCGAACTGTCCGAGCAAGAGCTCACGCTCTTGCATTCCGCACTGCACGCATACCTCGACGACTTCGGCCACGAGGAGGCCGATGTCCTCCGCGAGCTCAAGGCCCTGATCGCGAAGCTGCCACAGCCGGCGTGATCCTGCGCTTCGTTCTCTGGAACCTCGCCGACTCGAAGACGACGATCCAGGAGCTGCGCCGTTATCTCCGCGACGAGTCAGCGGACGCCTTCGCCGACGTGCCGGGCTTGCGCTTCAAGGCCTGGATCTCGGACGAGGTGACGGAGCGGTGGGGCGCCGTATATCTGTGGGAGTCCGCCGAGGCCGCCGACCAGGAGCTGCCGACCGGCGCGCGGGAGCTGATCGGGAAAGATCCCGACGTCGGCGAAACGTTCGACGTGGAAGCCACGATCGAGGGCCGCTACGTCAACGAGCAGCTGTCGCGGCTGGGGCTGGCGTTCGAGTGAAGCGATGAATGCGAGCCCGGTTACCCGGGCCCGCATTCGATCCCTACCCCGTCGTCGCGACCTGCGCGAGGCGACGGCTGGAAACACCGGCCAGCAGAGACTCGCCGTCCTTCCGCACCCGCACGAAGAACTGCACGTGATAGCCGCGCTTGAGCGGGAACGTCTGCTTCGGGACAGCCGTCAGCGTGACGTACCCGGCCTGGTCGGTCGTCTGGTGCTTAAAGGACGAGATGTTCGGGGAACGTCGTTCCCTCGGAGAAGCGAGCCAGACGGTACGGCGAGAGGTCGAGCGAGGACTCGCCGTGAACCAGCTCTTCTGCGACCGCCCGCCCGACCGCCGGCGACTGCATGAACCCGTGCCCCGAGAAGCCGCACGCCGCGTAGAGGCCGTCGCCGATCGCACCGATGATCGGATGCGCATCAGGTGTCATGTCGTACAAACCCGCCCACGCGTGCGCGATGTTCGTGCCCGCTGCCGGCGGGTAGCGCCGAACGAGCCGCTCGAGCCTGTCGGTGAACACCGACTCGTCGACGATCTCGTCGAAGCCCCAGCGCGGCTCTTCGTCGGCCATCGCGATGCGCAGGCAGTCGTCGCGCCGACGGAAATGAAACCCAGACTCAGCCTCGATCACCATCGGCA
>DASVEU010000006.1:0-4126 GCA_036380395.1 Gaiellaceae bacterium | reverse complement strand
AAGAGACCGAGCGCCCCGACGAGGAAGGCTACGGCCGGGAAGAAGGCGAGGAGCGAGCTGTAGGCGATCTGCTGGGAGAGTCCCATGCAGTCGTCCTTCATGAAAGCGGCGAAGCTGCTCTTGAACGCGGCCAGCCACTCGGCCGGGCTCAGCTTCTCCGGCGAGCTCGGGACGTGCCCGGCGGTCGCGTCTCGGTCAGTCGCGGTCGACAAAGCGGAAGCGGCCGAGCTTCGCTTTCGTCTCGCCCTCCCGCCCGCGCCGGAAGATCAGCCGTGCTGTGGCCCCGACGCCCCCTGCGAGCAGGAAGCCCACTCCGAGCGCCCCGACCGCTACCGCCGGAAGGTTGGAGCGCACCTTGGCACCGATGTTGGTCGCCTCGCCGATCTCCTCGCGAAGAGTGTCGGCGGCTCCTGCAAGCTGGTCGCGTTCGGACTCGATCTCGCGGCGAACCTCCTCGAGTGTCCGGCTGTTGCTACCGGCCATTGCTCTTCAGCGCTTCCGTCGTCAGCCTCGCCTCGCGAATCGCCTGCTCGGGAACGGGAGGCGACCCCTGCTTGATCTTCAGCACTCCCACTACGCCCAGCGCGAGCGCGAACACGAAGAGGATCCCGGTCGTGATCAGGAGGGCGAGCCAGGTGGACACGGCTGTCGCAAGCGCGGCCGCGATCGTCGCGAATGCGAAGCCGACGACGAAGAGGAGCATGATTGCGGCCGCGAGGGCGAGGGCGATCCCGAGCCCGAGCGAGAAGACCTTGCGCTTGAGCTCCATGGCGGCGAGCTCCAGCTCCAGACGCACGATCGCGCTCGCACGCTCTGCGACCTCCTTGACGGCGGCGCCGAGACCATGAGCCGGACGGCCGTCAGTCCCTTGGGTGGGCATGGCCCCTCCAGTCGATCCACTTCGCCAGCACGATGCCGGCGGCGAGCGCGGCGCCGACGACGATCCAGGGGCTCGGCCCTCCGCTCTTCTTCCCCGCCTTCGGGCGGGCACCAAGCTGCGCACGCGACGGCGCCACGGTTGCCTGACCCGGCTTCGCCGCCGGCGCCTCGCCTTTGGCGCGCGCCTTGATCAGGCTCGGCTTCATCTTGCGAATGAGGTCGGCGTCCTCGGCTAGTGGCTGGGCGAGCTTCGACCTCAAGCCGCCTTCGCCCGCAAGCTGGTTCGCGAGCTGCTGAAGCTTGTTCGCCGCACGCTCGACTGTTTGATCGGCTGTCATTTCTTGGTCGGCGGTTCCTCGCCCGTGAGCGTACGCCAGATCCGGGAGGCGGCGCGGCGCGAGACGATCGTGGCCAGCGCGGCGAAGGCGCCGTAGAGCGCGGACCAGAGGAGCTTCCGAAGCATGACTTTGAGTTCTACCAAGGCCCAGCTCCGCCAAACCTGCATACGTATGCTGGAGTTATGCAGCTGGGGAAGGCGGAGCGTCAGCGGCTGATCGAGAGCCTCATCTCACGAAAGCGGGTCGGCACGCAGTTCGAGCTGCTCGGCGCGCTTGCGGATGCCGGTTGCATCGTCACGCAAGCCACCATCTCGCGCGACATTCGTCAGCTCGGGCTCGAGAAGATGCATGACCACTTCGGCCGGCCTCGGTATGTGCTGCCTCACGTCGCACGCCGGACCGATCCCGCCGATGTCCTCGATTCGATCCTGGGTCAATTCGGCCGCAAGGTGACGCCCGCAGGGAATGTCGTCGTCCTGCAGTCCGAGCTCGGGTCCGCGCCGGCGATCGCGCGTGCACTCGACCAGCTCGAGCATGACCGCATTGTCGGCACGCTCGCCGGAGACGACACCGTCCTCATCATCTCGCCGTCAGAGCGGGATGCGAAGACGCTCGCTCGTGAGCTCGCCGGCGTCCTGGCCTAAGGTCTGCGTCTTCGGCTAGCGACCGAGCGCACGCCGCAAAGCGTGGCGAATGCGGGTCAGGAAGTTGAGCCGTTCTTCGTGCGAATGAATCGGCGCCTCGACCGCGGCTTCGGCCCGCCGGACGGCGCCCGCTCCGTCCGGAAGGATCTCAGCGGTGGTCGGCGGCTCCTCGAACTCGCCGAGGCGTCCGATCTGATCCTTGGTGAGCTTCAGCTGCACGTGTCCTTGCGTGATCGTTCCGACCTGCTCCGAGGGAACGTAGCGGGGCCGGCCGAGCAGGCTCGTCGAGATCGAGAGCCCGTTGAAGATGTCGTCGCTCGAGTCCCCGACCACCTCGTCGACGGAGCCGATTTCCTGGCCCTCCGCGTCGATCACTTTCCACCCAGGCTCGATGACGAACCAGGAAACCGGGTCGCCGTTGCTCATCGGCCGACCTTTGGCCGATGAGCGGTGGAAGGGGCGAACGGGGAAACCGGGAGGTTTCCCCTCTCTTTATCCTCAGCGTTCGCGGCGGCGGTCGCTACGCCGCGGACGCTGAGGCGATCCCTGAAGAAGGGAGCTCGTGAGGGAAACATGGTTTCCCTCACGCGAGCGAGCCGAAGGCGAGCGACCGTCATACCGTGCGCCCCCCGAGAAGCCAGACGGGGCCCTGTGTGCCGACGGGATGCGTATCGGAAAGCACGTACAGGATCTCCACCTCGCCCGTGATCCCCTCCTCGTCGCAACGCGCGAAGCATCGTGCCGCCATCTCGGGAGACACGCCGTAGCCGAAATGATGAGCGCTACGGAAGCGCAAGGCCGCCGGGCCGCCGAAGCGCGCGGGATTGACGGGGGCGAGCAGCAGCGCACCACGCTCGAGGTAGTCGGTGGAGTCCAGTCGCACCTCGGCGTAGATGTCGCTCCAGTCGGCCGGGACCCCGGAGAGACGCCGTTCCCACTGGGCGTGGAGCGTCTCCTTCCTGCGCAGCTCTTCTGGAGGGGCCTTCTGGACACCCCGCAGGCTCAGCGTCCCCTCGATGCCTTCGTCGTCGAGGCGCTTGAGCAGCCGGCGAAGCGCCTCGGGCCCGATTCCCCGGCCGCGGCGGTCGACCACGAAGCGGATGACCCTGCCGTGCCGACCGGGATTCGCCGGGGCAAGCAGCGCCGCAGCCCGCTCGGCATGTGATTCGTCGTCCACCGTGAGCTGGAGTCGGAGCTCGGCCCATTCCTCGACCAGGTCGCGCTCGAGCTCGTTGAACTGTCCGACTAGTCGCAAGAGCCTGAGCATAAACTGAGGCTCATGGCGAAGGTGGAGCAGAAAGGAACGCTGTCGAAGTCGGATCTGCGCGAGTTCTTTCGCGAGATGCTGCTGATCCGGCGGTTCGAAGAGAAGGTCGAGGAGCGATTCAGGGCCGGGGAGCTTCCGGGCTTCCTGCACGTGGCGATCGGCCAGGAGGCAGTCGCTGTCGGCGTCTGCCGCGCCCTCGAGGAGGGCGACATCATCGCCTCGACGCACCGCGCCCACGGACACACGCTCGCGAAGGGCACGACGCCCAACGAGTTGATGGCGGAGCTGTACGGAAAGCTCGAAGGCTGTTCTCACGGCTATGGCGGCTCGATGCACCTCTACGACGTCGAGCGAGGCAACATGGGCGCGAATGCGGTCGTCGGAGGCGGTCTCCCGGCGATCACGGGTGCCGCACTGGCCTTCAAGTTGCGGGGTGAGCCCCGTGTCGGCGTCGCATTCTTCGGCGATGGAGCGACGAACATCGGCACCTTCCACGAGTCGCTCAACCTGGCCCAGCTCTGGCAGGTTCCCGCCGTGTTCGTCTGCGAGAACAACCACTGGGCCGAGTCGACACCGAGCTGGCAGCACATGCCGATCGAGGACATCTCGCAGCGTGCGGTCGCCTACGGCATGAAGGCGGTCAAGGTCGACGGACAGGATGTCGAGGCCGTCTACAAGGCGACGCGCCGCGCGCTCGAACACGCCCGGGGTGGCAAGGGGCCGGTGTTCCTCGCCGTCAATACGTATCGCCTCGTCGGGCACTACATCGGCGATCCGCAGGTCTACCGCTCGAAGGAAGAGCTCGAAGAGACGCGCAAGACACAGGACCCGATCGAGCACCTACGCACGAAGCTGGAGCTCTCGGGCGACGAGGTCGAAGAGATCGACCGTGAGGTGCAGGAGATCGTCGAGGCCGCGGTCGAGTTCGCGAAGAACGGCACGGATCCAAAGCCGGAGGACGCCCTCAAGAACGTTTATGCCTGAACTGAGTTACAGGG
>DASVEU010000005.1:0-5539 GCA_036380395.1 Gaiellaceae bacterium | reverse complement strand
GTGCCGAGGGTGATACTGCAGCTCGTGGGACGGTCTGGCGACCGGCGGCCGCTGTGGTTCGTCCGTCGACGCGCGTTCCGGCGACTTCTGCGCGTGCGTCGGTGATATCACCTGGCTCCAGCCCTGCCGGATGCGCTTCAGCTGCGCAGTCGCCGGCGCAGAAGGAAGCATATTTCCAGGGCTTTCCGGCTCTACAGGAGCAATCTCCGCATCGACCGCCGACGAGAGCCCGAGCTCCAGTTCGTCCGGCTCCGCGGAGGTGGGTGCGGGTGCTGCGGCGCTCGGTACGGGTAGAGGCGGATCGTCTGTTGCGTGTGCAGGTGTTGCGAAGGACAGCGCCGCAAGCCCGACGGCGTGAACCGCACCGAGTCTCACGAGCTTGGTTCCTTTGAGCAGCATTCCCGTGAACTCCACTCACCTTCGCGTTGCTGGAGATCCGAGAGAAGAACTACCCCACATCGGTCCCGACTACCCACGACTTTGTAAATCCGAAAGAAAATCTCTAAAGTAAATTTGGGGATGATCGCGAGCTACGCGAGTAACCATGACCTCGAGTCGCGAGAGCGGCTGATCGAAGAACAGCTTCCGCTCGTCAAGGCGCTCGCGCGGCGTTACGCGCACCGAGGAGAGCAACTGGAGGATCTCGTTCAGGTCGGGACGATCGGCCTGATCAAGGCCGTCGACCGGTACGAGCCGGAGCGCGGCGTCGAGCTCACGGCGTTCGCCGTGCCGAACATTCTCGGTGAGATCAAGCGTCACCTGCGCGATCGTTGCGGCGCGATCCGGGTACCGCGCCGCTACCAGGAGACCAGCGCGCGAATGCGAAGCGCGCGACGGGAGCTCGCGGCACACCTCCAACGCAATCCCACCGCTGCGGAGCTAGCCACCGCCGCGAACCTCAGCCAGGGCGAGCTCGCCGAGGCCGTGCGTGCGGAGCAGGCCCGGACGCCACTGTCGCTGACGGACGCCGGGCCGGCTGTGAGCGCCGGCGAGATTTTCGACGCGAGCGAGGACCGCCTGCTCATCTCCCGCGGCCTGCGTCACTTGCGCAAGCAGGAGCGATTGGCACTGCGCTATCGGTACTTCGAAGATCTCAGCCAGGAAGAGATTGCCGCCCGACTCGGCATCTCGCAAACGCAGACATCGCGGCTGATCGCCTCCGGTCTGGCCAAGCTTCGCGACGATTTCGAAGGGAAGTCGCGTTGTGCAGTCCGTCAGAAGGCCCTACACTCGTGGCATGGCGACTCCGAGGGCCGTCGAGGAAGCGCCGCCGCAGGAGACCGCGGCAAAGCCACGCTCGCGCGCGACGAGACATAGCGGCCGGCTGCTGCTCCGGATGCCGGCGGGCCTCCACGAAGAGCTTGCGCGGGCCTCCGATCGCAACGGCGTCAGTCTCAATCAGTTCATCACGAGCGTCCTCGCGGGTGCGGTCGGGTGGGGGCGTGACGACGTCGCGACGATCGGAACGCCGAAGGTCCGCTCGAGGCGGCTTGCCATCCTGCTCACGGCGAACCTCCTGCTGGTGGCTGCCGCTGCCATCTCGGCGATCGTGTTCCTGGTCGCCGCCTGGCTGAACTGAGCTTCAGCGCCGCCGGCGCCAGCGCCCCGACCGCGGGTCGTCGGTCGCTGTGTCCTCGCCCAGCGCCCGCGCCGCCGCCCGAAGGTCGTCCCCACACAGCATCATCAGCTCCGACCGCTCGAGCTCGGCCAGTTCCGTTCCCTGCACCCCCGCAAGGCGCAGCGCCTGTGCGTTCAACGCCTGCTCGAAGAGCGTGCGTGCGAACCGGGCATTTCCGAAGCCCTCGCCGCGCGCAGCACCGGCAAGGATCTGCCGAAGCACGCCGACGGCGTCGTCGTCGAGGGAGTACTCGTAGTCGGCCGCGAGCTTCCGCGTGATCGCCACCAGATCCTCCGTCGAATAATCCGGAAAGGCGATCTCGCGCGAGAAGCGCGAGCGCAGTCCCGGATTCGACTGGAGGAAATGGTGCATCAGTCGCGGATAGCCGGCGACGATCACCACGAGCCGGTGGCGGTAGTCCTCCATCCGCTTGAGGAGCGTCTCGATCGCCTCAGGCCCGAAGTCCAGCCGCTCATCGCCCGGCGCAAGCGCATAGGCCTCGTCGATGAAGAGCACCCCGTCGAGCGCGCGCCGGATTGCCCGGTCGGTCTTGATCGCAGTCATGCCGACGAACTGACCGACGAGACCGGCTCGGTCGACCTCGACGAGGTGTCCGCGCTTGAGTAGCCCCATCGCGCGATACATCTCGGCGAGCAACCGCGCGACGGTCGTCTTGCCGGTCCCGGGATTGCCGAGGAAGACGAGGTGCTGCGACGTAGCGACCTCCGGCAAGCCGTGCCGTTGCCGCTCGGCCTGAACCTGCAGGAAGGCCACGAGTGCACGGACCTGTTCCTTCACCGTCTCGAGCCCGATCAGGGAGTCGAGCTCGGCCTGAAGCTCCGGCAGCGTGCGCACAGGTTCGGGCCGCCGGAGCTGGTCCGAGATCCAGTCGCTGGGATCGGGCGCGCCCGTTGTCTGGGACAGGCGCTCGCCCAAGACCCGCAAGCCGCGGGCCACGTCTTCGAGTGGATTTCGGGCCACGGCTGAATACTGCCCCTCCGACGAGGGATTACGCTCAAGCCGACGGCGAGGTGGGTCGATTAGTTAACCTGGTTAACGAATGCCCATCGCCGTCGCCGCCGATCCCACCATCCTCGCCAACCGGCTCCGCCCGGTGCTACTGCAGCTCAACAGGCAGCTTCGGCGGGAAATTCACTCGCTGGGGGTGACGGGCGGCCAGGTCTCGCTCCTCGTCCAGATCAAGTACCACCCAGGGATCGGGATCCGGGAGCTGGCGGCGCTCGAGCGAATGTCGGTCCCCGGCATGTCCAAGTTCATCTCGCGCCTCGAGGAGGCCGGCCTCGTCCAGCGGGCGCCCGTCGAGGGAGACCAGCGGCGTGTCGGCCTGACGCTCACCGCCCAGGGACAAAAGGTCCTCCGCTCGGTCAAGTCGAAGCGGACGGCCTGGCTTGCCGCGCGCCTACGCGAGCTCGGTGCCGACGAGCTCGAGAGGATCGACGCCGCGATCGAGCCGCTCGCGCACCTGCTGGCGGAGGACGAGGCTTGACGGCGGCAATCCTTCGCGCCGGTGCACGTACCTTCCTCAGCGTCCGCAAACACCGTAACTACCGCCTCTTCTTCACGGGCCAGGTCATCTCGAACATCGGGACGTGGATGCAACGCGTCGCGCAGGCCTGGCTCGTCCTTTCGCTGACTCACTCGCCGTTCGCGGTCGGGATCCTCGCGCTCTGCCAGTTCATGCCGTTCACGCTCTTCAGCCTGATCGCCGGCGTCGTCGTCGACCGCCTCAATGCGTGGCGGACGGTCATCGGTACCCAGCTCATGCAGATGGTGCTCGCCTCGACGATCGCGGTGATCGCCCTCGCGGGAGTCGCCCGGCCGTGGCACGTCTACGTGATCGCCGCCCTGATGGGGCTCGTACAGGTCCTCGACGCGCCGTCCCGCCAGCAGCTGACCTTTCGCATGGTCGGTCCGCTGGAGTTGCCCAACGCGATCAGCCTCAACTCCGGCGTCTTCAACGGCGCCCGCATCTTCGGCCCGGCGCTCGGCGGCGTCATCATCGCCGCCGCGGGCGCCGGCGTCTGCTTCGCCGTCAACGCAGCGAGCTATATCGCAGTGCTTGCCGGCCTTCTGATGATGCGTCCGCAGGAGTTCCACGCCGTCGAGCGCCGTGCGCGGCCGCGCACGCTCTATGTCGGTCTCAAAGAAGGGATTTCGTTCGCCCGGAACCATGAGCAAATCCGGCTCATGCTCATGCTGACCTTCGTCGTGAGCACGTTCTGCCTCAACTTCAACGTCTTGTTGCCTGTCCTCGCCAAGCACACGCTGCACTCCGGGCCACAGGTCTTCGGACTGCTCTCCGCGGTCTTCGGCGTCGGCGCACTGATCGGAGCGCTCGTCTCCGCCCACGTGAGCCGCGCAACCGTCGGTACGACCGCCGTCGGGAGCGCCGGGTTCGCGCTCTGCGAGTTGTTGATCTCACCCCTGCGCTCGATCGCGCTCATCGCTCTACTCCTGTTTCTCGGAGGGGTGTTCTTCACGACCTGGTCGTCGAACTCGAGCTCGCTCATCCAGTTGGCCGCACCCGATCACTTGCGCGGCCGGCTGATCGGGATCTACTTCTTCGCCTTTGCCGGCACGGGGACGCTGGGCGGCATCATGTCCGGCTGGCTCACGGCCCTCGGAGGCACCGAGCTCTCGTTCGCGGTCGCAGGCGTTGCGGGCCTCTCGATGTCGCTCTACGTCTGGCTCCGCTCCAGAACCGTTCCTCTCGTCGAGGAGCGACCCGCCGAGGAGCTAATCGCCGCTTAACGAAACCTTTGCCTGCCCTCTACCGGGCGCACACAGCCGGCGGCAATAAGAAGTCCAACAGAATCGCGACCAGGGGGATTGCGATGAAGCGCAAGCTGGCACTTGCAACCGCGGCGACGCTGGCGCTCGCCGCCGGACTGGCCGTCGGAGCACGCGAACACGGAAGCTCCGCGCTGGCGGCTCCGCCGGCGCAACGGCCGAACGTGCTCATCCTCGAGACCGACGACCAGACGCTCGCCGAGATGGAAGTGCTCCCTAACGTCCGGCGCCTGATCGGGGATCAGGGCGTCACGTTCGACAACAACTTCGACTCGTTCTCGCTGTGCTGCCCATCGCGCGCGACCTTTCTCACCGGGCAGTACTCGCACAACAACGGGGTGCGCGGGAACGCGCCGCCGCAGGGCGGCTATCAGGCGCTCGACAAATCGAACACGCTCGCCGTCTGGCTCCAGCGGGGCGGCTACTACACCGTGCACCTCGGCAAGTTCCTCAACGGCTACGGCCGTCAGAGCCCGACGGAGATCCCCCCGGGCTGGAGCGAGTGGCACGGCGCCGTCGATCCGACGACCTACCGCTACTACAACTACACCCTCAACGAGGGCGGGACACTGCACACGTTCTGCGCGACACCGCAGCCGTCGTGCTACCAGACAGACGTCTACCGGGACAAGGCGAACGAGATCATCCGGCGCCGCGCGGCGCAGGGGCCGTTCTTCCTGTGGGTCGCGTTCCTCGGCGACCATTCCGGCGCGCCTCGTGAGCCCGACGATCCGCCCCAGCTCGGGACCCCTGTTCCGGCCCCGCGGCACCACGACGCGCTGAAAGGCACGCCGCTTCCACGGCCGGCGAACTTCAACGAGGCGGACGTGTCCGACAAACCGCGGGTGATCAGGCAGCGGCCGCTGCTCAATGCGCGCCGGATCGCAGCGATCCAGGAGAACTGGCAGCAGCGCCGCGAGACGCTGATGTCCGTGGACGAAGCGGTCGCGTCAATCGTCGAGACGCTGCGCCAGGCCGGCGAGCTCGACAACACGCTCATCCTCTTCACCTCGGACAACGGCTTCTTCCACGGCGAGCACCGCGTGGCGAACGGGAAGGTGCTCTGGTACGAGCCGTCGATTCACCTGCCCCTGCTGATGCGCTGGACAG
>DASVEU010000004.1:0-6036 GCA_036380395.1 Gaiellaceae bacterium | reverse complement strand
CTCGAGTCCGTCCACCGCCGCTGCGCCCCACGTTCCCCGCACGAGCGCGTTGCCTTCCTTCACGCCCTGGAAGAGCGGTGCGTTCAGCTTCAAGCCGGGCGCACCCTCCTCGACGATGTAGTGCACGTGGATCACCGGGATGCCGACCGCCCGGCACGCTTCCGCGAGCTGCTTCACGTTCTCGACGACGTTCTGCTCCTTCGCGTGCTGCGGCGCGCCGGACTCGGCGAACGCACCGCCGTCCGCCATCACGTCGTTCTGGAGGTCCTGGATGATCAGGGCCGCGCGCCCTGGATCGACGTCGATGCGTTCGGTTTCGCTCACCGTCTCCTCCTCACGTCATGTAGCTGAGCCGATTGCCTGACACTTTCATCGAGATCCGGTACAGGGAGGTCGTGCTGGGCATGTACAGGTCGCTCCAGTCGTCGCCGCCCCAGTTCAGATTGCCGACGTTCTCGGGGACCTCGATGATGCCCAGCAACTCTGCGTCCGGACTGATCACCCAGACGCCGCCGGGCCCCGTGACGTAGACGTTGCCGTGCTCGTCGCACTTCATCCCGTCGGGGATTCCGTCCGCGATCACACCCGTGCCGATGTTCTCGAAGAACATCCGTCCGTTTGCGATTG
Organism: Gaiellaceae bacterium; assembly: GCA_036380395.1. GTDB lineage: Bacteria > Actinomycetota > Thermoleophilia > Gaiellales > Gaiellaceae > 3-1-20CM-4-69-9. Next base: position 5,409 of record DASVEU010000004.1, on the reverse strand, counting down.
TCCCGTCTGGTTGCCGATCGAAGACGCGGATATGCGCTCGGGGCGTGTCGTTGACGTACAGCAACGACTCGTCGGGCGAGAAGCAGAGCCCGTTCGACTGTTCGAAGTCGTCGACCAGAAGCTGAGGATCGCCGCCTTCGGGCGCGATCCGGTAGACGCCCTGGAAGTCGAGCTCGCGGTCGCGCTCGATCCCGAAGACCGGCATGCGTCCGTACCAGGGGTCGCTGAAGTAGATGGAACCGTCGTTTGCGACGATCACGTCGTTCGGGCTGTTCAGCTCCCTGCCCTCGTAATGCGAGGCGAGAATCTCGCGATTGCCGCCCTGACCGTCGGGATCCATGCGCACCAGTGAGCTCGTGACGTGTTCGCACACGAGCAGGCGGCCCTCGGAGTCGTAGGTCATCCCGTTGCCCTTGTTGCTCGGGTTCGCCACCTCGGTGACGCCGTCTGCTTCGCTCCAGCGCCGGCGAATGTCGGCGGGCATGTCGCTGAAGAGCAGGAAGCGCCCTTCCTTGTTCCAGATCGGTCCCTCGGTGAACGTGAAGCCCGTCGCGAGCTTCTCGACCTGCGCGTTCGCGTCGACCAGCTCGTGGAGCTTCTCCGACTTGACGTCAACGGCCATCTCGGCTCCTTTTGTCGCGCAATCTAAAAGCCGGCCGAACCTAACACTTCGCGGCTCTGGGCGGAAGCGCGGGCACGTTGCACGCGACTGCAGAGGACGAGTCGCCCTGTCCTTTCGAGGCACTGTCTTGGGGTCAGACCCCAAGACATGTCGGCATGTGACGTGTCCGCTGAGGTTGGACTAGTGAGGCTCTCTCACCGTACCGCTCGCCACGTGACGAGAGCGTGTCGTCTTTGGGACGGATGTGTCCCCGCGCGGCGCTCGTCTAGTCGCGGGCGAGCGCGTCCGCGGTTTCCTCCACATGGATGCGCGTCTTCGAGTTCCGCAGGAAGCCTCCGTCGCGCCCGGCGCGAGTCGCGAGGATCTCGCCGAGGATCGAGAGAGCCGTTTCAGCCGGAGTGTCGGCACCGATGTCGAGCCCCGTCGGACCGGAGACTCGCTCGAATTGGTGCTCCTCGACGCCGGCCTCGAGCAGTCGCTCGCGCCGGCGCTCCTGATTTCGCCGCGAGCCGAGGGCGCCGATGTAGAACGCCTCGGTCCCGAGCGCGCCCTTGAGCGCAGGGACGTCGAACTTGTCGTCGTGCGTCAGCACCACGACCGCGGTCTGGTAGTCCGGCTGCACCTGGTCGATCGCCTCCTGCGGCCAGGAGACGAGCAACTCGTCCGCGCTAGGGATGCGCTCCTTCGTCGCGAACTTGCCGCGAGCGTCGGCGACGATCGTCCGCCAGCCCAGTTGCTTCGCCGCAGCGCAAAGTGATTCCGCCGTATCGACGGCCCCGATCACGAGCAGACGCGGAGCAGGCCCATAGACCTCGGCGAACACCTTCCGGCCGTCGTCGAGCTCCAGCAACGTATTGCGTCCTCGCCGCAGCAGCTCGTCGACGTGGCCGGCGAGCTCCTCGGGCCCGTCGCCGAACCGGTCACCGGCTTCGGTCACGAGCAGGTCGGCGCCGAGCGGCTCCCCCTCGACGACGGTGAAGAGAATCGCCCGCTCCTCGCTCTCGATGATCGGCAGGAGGCGTTCGACCAGCGCGTCCGGCGCGTTCTCGACGAAGACGTCGATCTCGCCGCCACAGGGAAGACCGACCGAGAACGCGAGCTCGTCCGCGATCCCGTACGAGAGCAACTCCGGGCGCGCTCCTTCGAGCACCTGGCACGCGTGGTCGTAGACGTCGCTCTCGACGCAGCCTCCCGAGACCGAGCCGGCCATCTCACCGCTCGCGGAGACAGCAAACTTGGCCCCGACCGGCCGCGGCGCGGAGCGTCTCGTCGCGATCACGGTCGCCACGGCGAATCGCTCGCCCCGTGCGCGCCAGCGCTCGATGTCCGGCAGCACCTCTTTCACGCCGCGTGCCTCCTTTCGATACCGGCAAGGACGCCGGCCAGTTCTTCGAGACTCGCCAGATTATGTCCGGCCACGAACCGATCAACGAACGGAAGGGCCGCTCTCATCCCTTCGGCAAGCGGCTGATACTCCGGATTTCCCTTCAGCGGATTCACCCAGACGATCGCGTACGCCGCACGTTGGAGGCGTGCCATCTCCCGCGCGACGAGCGCCGGATCCTCGCGCTCCCAGCCGTCCGACACGATCACGACAGCTGCACCGCGTGTGAGTGCGCGCCGTCCCCAGGTGTCGTTGAACGTCTTTAGGGATGCACCGATCCGGGTACCGGCCGCCCAATCGACGACTCGCCGGGCCGCCGCCGCCAGCGCCTCCTCGGGATCACGAGTTCTGAACTCGTCCGTCAACCGGAACAGGCGCGTGCCGAAGACGAACACCTCGACGCCGCGCCCGGATCCGACCGCTGCATGCATGAAGAGCAGCAGCGCTCGCGTGTAGGCCTCCATCGAGCCCGAGACGTCGCAGAGCAGGACGAGCTTGCGCGGCACCTCGATGCGGCGGCGGAACGTGCGCTCGATCGGATCGCCGCCGCGGGCGAGCGAACGGCGCGCAAGGCGTCGCAGGTCGAGGGTCCGGCCGCGCGAGTGCGGGCGCAAGCGTCTCGATCGTCGAAGCGGTCGCGACGCTGCCACTTCGGCGATCGCTTTCGAGAGTTGCGCGAATTCCTCCGGCGACATCGCGGCAAAGTCCTTCCGCCGCAAGACCTCGTGCCGGCTCCAGCCGATCTCGGTGACTTCGTCGCCGCCGCGGCCGTCGGTGCCGGTGCGATCGGTGCGCGTCCGCTCCGACAGACGCGGCGGCTTGTCGATCGGCAGCGTGCCGCGGTAGGGCGGCCTGGAGGGCGAACGGAGGAACCAGGCGGCGAACGCTCGATCGAAACTCTCGAGCTCCTCGGCTCGCGACACGAGCGTCGTGCGCAACGTCCAGTAGACGTCGTCGCGGTTGCGGATGTCGAGGCAGTCGAGTCCAGTGAGCGCGTCCGAGATCCGCCCCGGGCCGACCTCCAATCCCGCCTCACGCAGGATGCGCCCGAACGTGACGACGTGGCGGACGAACCCGCCTTCAGACGGCGCCGGCTGCGGCGACACTGCGTGCCTCCTCGACAAGCGCGACGAGAGCCTCGTCGCGGACCGCGGCGAAATCCTCGTGGTACTTCAGGACGGAGCCGAGCGTCTCTTCGACGACTCCCGCGTCGAGCTCCTCACGCCCGAGTGCTGCAAGAGCCTGCGCCCAGTCGATCGTCTCGGCCACACCCGGCGGCTTCGCGAGATCGAGCTGTCGCAGACCTTGCACGAAAGCCGCCGCCTGCCCGGCCAGCCGGTCGGGGATGCCGGGCACGCGCAACACGACGATCTCGATCTCACGCTCGAGTGTCGGGTGATCGATCCAGTGGAAGAGGCAGCGCCGCTTGAGCGCGTCGTGGAGCTCACGAGTGCGATTGGAGGTCAGGATCACGGCCGGCCGGCGGCTCGAGCTGACAGTCCCGATCTCCGGAATCGTGATCTGGAAGTCCGAGAGCATCTCGAGCAGGAAGGCTTCGAACTCGTCGTCCGCCCGATCGATCTCGTCGATCAGCAGCACGACCGGCTCCTTGCTCTCGATCGCTTCGAGCAGCGGCCTCCGGATCAGGAACTCGGGGCCGAAGAGCTCCTGCTCCGACACCGTGCCTTCCTGAGCCGCTCGGATGTGAAGGAGCTGGCGTGAGTAATTCCACTCGTAGACCGCGTGGGCGACGTCGAGGCCTTCGTAGCACTGCAGCCGAATCAGACGCGAAGAGGTGGCTTCCGCGAGCGCCTTGGCCGCCTCGGTCTTGCCGACCCCGGCCTCCCCTTCGAGCAGCAACGGTTTCTCGAGCGCGAGCGAGAGGTACAAAGCGGTCGCCAGACCACGCTCCGGCAGGTACCTCGCACTTCGTAGGCCGGCCTCGAGCTCATCGATTGTCTTGAACACCACCTCTCTCACGATAACCGGGCTGTGACAGAATCGGCTCGGTTGGCGCCTTCGAGGAGGGAGCGGGGAGTGGCAGCGACATCTCTTGCAGAGGCCCAGGTCATCGCCCCCACCTCGCGGGCAGAGGCGGTCGAGGCCTTCGGGGACGGCTCGGGGGTAACCGTGCTCGGCGGCGGCACGATCCTGATGCCCGAGATGAACTACGGACGGCTCCGACCGGAACGTGTCCTGCTGCTGCAGAACGCCGGGCTGTCGGGAATCGCACGCAACGGCACGACTCTGACAATCGGAGCCATGACGACGGTGGCCGAGCTCGAGCAGGCGCCCGAGCCGCTCGGAACCATGGCACGCAACGTTGCAGATCACGAGATTCGCGGCCAGGCGACGCTCGGAGGAAATCTGTGCGTGCACGCCGGCGGCGCAACCCCGCGCGGCGACCTGCAGGCTGCGCTGATCGCTCTCGGCGCCCAGGTCAAGACGGCTGGCAAAGACGGTGAGCGCACCGAGGCGATCGAGGACTTCGTGGCCGCCCCCGACGGACGGCTGCTGCTCGAAGTCGAGTTCGAAGAGCCGAAACGCTCGGGCCATGCAGCGGCGCACAGACCACATGCACATGCGTACACGATTCTCGCCGTCTGCGCGGCCGAGACGCCTGCCGGGTTGCGTGTCGGCCTGAGCGGAGCCGGACGACACGGCCTGCGCGCGCGCTCGGTCGAGGACGCGCTGGCAGGAGGAGCTTCAACCGCAGAGGCGGCCCAGAAGGCGCTCGACGACGCCCAGACTTCCGACGACGCGCTCGCGTCGGCCTGGTACCGGCAGCGGCTGCTCCCCATCTTGGTTCAGCGAGCACTCGACGACCTTGGAGGAGGGAAATGAGACTTACGGTCAACGGCGAGCAGCGCGATCTGCACAGTCCGCCGCTCGCCTCGCTCCTCACCGCGCTTCGCGAGGAGCTCGACATCACGAGCCCCAAGGCCGGCTGCCACCAGGGCGGCTGCGGCGCCTGCACGGTCCTCGTCGACGGCGAGGCGCGACGGTCATGCCTGCTGCCACTCGCCGCAGTCGACGGTGCCACGATCACGACGGTGGAGGGCCTGGGCGCTGCGGACGACCTCTCTCCCGTGCAGGCCGCGTTCGACGAGCACTACGCCGCACAGTGCGGCTTCTGCACATCCGGCTTCATCATGGCGGCCACCGCGCTCATCGACCGGACGCCGAAGGCGAACCGCGAAGAGATCCTGGCGGGGCTGTCGGGGCACGTCTGCCGTTGCACCGGGTACATCAAGATCGTCAGCGCGGTCGAGACGGCAGCGGGGAGCCCGGCGTGAAGGCCGTCGGCGCGCGACTGCCGCGCTACGACGGCGTCGCCCACGTCACCGGACAGACCCAGTACGTCGACGACATCCGCGTTCGAGGCACCCTCTGGACGAAGGCG
>DASVEU010000003.1:0-8751 GCA_036380395.1 Gaiellaceae bacterium | reverse complement strand
GCACCCACCGCCCTGAAACCGTTTCGCATCAGGACGTAGTCGATGCGGCTGTAGAACGGGCCGCCGAGCTCGTGCAGATCGTCGCCGTGGCAGCACGTGAGCCCGATCTCGCCGGGGTGCACCTGCGGCCACGCGTCCTGGAACCCCGCCGCGAGTAGGTTCGCGTGAGTCGGGGTGCTCGTCCCGTCGGCCCGCGAGTTGAGGTCGCCGAGCAGGATGGTTGGGAGGCTTGTTGCCGCTGGGCCGCCGAGAGCAACGAGCTCCTTCCCCTGCGCGACCTGGGATGTGTCGTTGAACGACTCGAGATGCGTCGTGACCACCCGGAAGGTCCGCCCGCCGACGGTCGCGTCCGCGAGCACCCAGCCGCGCTTCGCGATGACGAAGCCTCCGAAGAGGGGTGTCGTGGTCGAGTAGAGACCCGTCCGGACGCGCCTGATCTTGATCTTCTTGTCGATCCGCACGAGCAGGCCGTCTCGGATCGTAAGCCGGATGTCCATGTTCGGCGGATCGCCGCTCGGCAGCTCCGCATCCGTTTCGTTGCCGATCGCGAGGAAGCGATAGTGCAGCTTCCGGGCTGCCAACGCGTTGCGCAGCTCCTTCGCGTAGTCCAGCACGACGGTTGTCGCCGGCGTCACCGTGAAGTCGGCGGGCGTCTGCGTCCGGTACAGGGACAGCTCCTGGAAGCCCACGAAGTCCGGCTTTGCACTCGCGATCTCCTTGGCGATCGCGCGTGCGCGGGTCGGGAAGTCGTTGGCCTGGACGTTGGCCCAGCCCTTTTCGACCGCGGAGAAGGCCTCGCTGGTCGACTTCGCCTGCACGATCGCGTCGAGGTTCGTCCCGAGATAGAGGTTCCGCGTCAGCACACGGATCGTGACGGGCGTGGGCTTGGCCTCTCCGGCCGAGGCGGCGACAAAGGCGAGGAGCGCGAGCAAGGCGGCGGCTCCTTTCACGCGAATGAGCGTAGGCACGACGGGCGGCCATCGCAACTGGCACGATAGGGCCATGCCTAGGCCAAGACAGAAGAACATCGTGGAACGGCTCGCCGGAGCGGGCGAGGAGGCTATCCAGCGGATCGGCAGCGCACCCGGGGCGGACAAGGTGGTCGGCGCGCTCGGGACGCTCCGGGACCGCGTGGACGAGTTGCAGAAGAGCGTCCGTGCCATCGACCGGCTCGCGAAGCGGCTGACCGCGATCGAGAAGCGGCTCGACAAGCTCGAGGGCAAGGGAACGGCGAGCTCGCGGAAGACCTCCTCGGCCAAGCGCTCCACTGCTGCGCGCAAGCGCACCACCGGCAGCTAGAGAAGGGCACGTCGCTTTCGGCCTCGTACCGGTGCCAGGCACGGGTACGAAACGCTGACGCGTGTGTCACAGAACAAGCACGGCCCTGAGCAGGCGTGGCGTTCTCGCGGTCGTACCGGTGCCAGGCACGGGTACGAAACGGTGACGCGTGTGTCACGGGACTAGTGCCGCGGGACGCGGACTCGCAGCGCCCGCGGGACGATCTCGAAGCTCGCGGGCGTTGTTCCCGGCTGCTCGCCGTCGAGCTCGATCGGGAGGGGATCGGCTGCGTCGACTGTTACCTGAGAGCCGCGCAGGAGCTCGGCCTTCGGGTGGGGAAGATGCGTTCCGCGGTAGATCTTCGGCATCGTCAGCACTAGATCCCGTTTCGTCAGGTCGCCGATGAGCAGCACGTCGAAGATGCCGTCGTCGAGCTCGGCATCAGGACAGATCTTCATGCCGCCGCCGACGTAGGGGCCGTTGGAAACGATGACGTCGTGCATCAGGGCTCGGCGAGTCTCGCCGTCCACGGAGACCTCGATCTCGCTGCTCGACCAGCGCGCGAAGACGGCGAACGTCGCCCAGACGTACGAGACCTTGCCGCCGAGTGCCTTGGAGCTGTCGTTGGCACGCTGGGCGATCGCGCCGCTCATCCCTGCGCTCGCGACGTTCGCGAAGAAGGACTGTCCTTCACCGCCGGCCCAGAGCCGGTAGGTCGCGCGGCCCAGGTCGATCGTCCGGGTCTCGCCGGAGAGGGCGACGTCGATGGCGCGGTCGATGTTGCGCGGGAGGCCGAGCGAGCGGGCGAAATCCCAGCCGGTTCCGCGCGCGATCACCGCGATCTCGACCTCGCTGCGTCCGGCGATCCCGTTCGCCACCTCGTGCACCGATCCGTCGCCTCCGACGACGACGAGCAGCTCGGCGCCTTCGTCCGCGGCGCGGCCCGCCAGCTCCGTCAGCTCGCCGGCCGAGCGCGAGAAGAGCGCATCTCCGGTCAGCCCTGCCGCGGCCGCACGCCGGGCGATCTCAGGCCAGCGCCTACCGGTCGAGCCGTTCGCCGACGCGGGGTTGATCAGAAAGACGGTCTTGGTCAGTGTTTCTCGTCGGCCGTGACCGTCGCGAGCGCGACGCGCGTCATCCGGTCGACAGCCGCCCGCAGCTCCTCGTCGGTGATGCGCTTGAACTCACCCTCGACGACGATGTCGCTCACGGTGAGGAGACACCCCGACTGGACGCCGCGGAGAGCACCGACTGTGAAGAGCGCGGAGGCCTCCATCTCCACCGCCAGCACGCCGCGCTTCGACCACCGTTCGTACTGGTTCTCGTCGGGGTTGTAGAAGACGTCGCTCGAGACGATCGGGCCGACATGCATCGACTGGCCCATCTGCTTGGCCGTGTGCACGGCGCCGTGGATGAGCTCCCAGCTCGCGGTCGGACAGTGCGGCTCGTGCCCGACGAGGTGATCGGCGGTGCGGTCGTCGGCAACGGCAGACAAGGCCACGATCAGGTCACCGAGCTCATGGTGGGCCTGGAGGCCTCCGCACGTCCCGACGCGCAGCAGCTTCTTCACGCCGAGCTGGATCAGCTCCTCGAAGACGATCGTCGCGCCCGGACACCCCATGCCGGTGCCCTGCACCGAGACCGGCTTGCCATCGTAGGTGCCGGTGTACCCGAGCAGACCGCGCTCGGAGTTCTTCTCGACCGGATTGTCAAAGTAGGTCTCCGCGATGTACTTCGCCCGCAGCGGATCGCCGGGGAGGAGGCAGGCGTCGGCGTACTCGCCCGGCTCGGCTCGAATGTGGATCGGCATGAGGGCGCAACCCTAACCCGTGCGACTATTGGGGCAGTGAAAGGTGCGATCGAGCCCCGGCTCGAGCAGATCCTCGAGTTCTGCGCCGAGGACCCCGTGGAGCGCGTCTTCCTCGAGGACGTTGCCCGGCGTCGGCTGGGACGGTTCAGCGCCTTCGCCGACAACGGCCGCTTGACCGCTCTCTGCCACGTCGGCGCCAACGTCGTTCCCTCCGGCTCGGAGTGCGGCCGTTTCGCGCAAGCCGCCTCTCGCGGCCGCGCGCGCATGATCATCGGCGACGAGCACGCGGTCGACGCGCTCTGGGACGATCTCGCGAGGCTGATGCCGGCGCCGCGAAACGACCGGCCCGGGCAACCGGTGTACGCGATCTCGGAACCGCCGACTGCCGGCGACACCGGGCTCCGGCCGGCCACGGACAAGGACTTCCCGTTGCTGCTGCCCGCGAGCGCTGCGGCGCACGAGGAGGAGATTGGAGTCGATCCGATGGCCCGCGATCCCGAGGGCTTCCGCTGGCGCACGCGCTCGCAGATCGAGGAGGGACGCTCGTGGCTTTGGGTCGAGCGCGGGACGATCCTCTTCAAGGCGGAGGCCTCGGCCTGGACACCGGAGGCGGTGCAGGTGCAACAGGTCTGGGTGGATCCGCCTGCGCGCCGCAAGGGCTACGCGCAGCGCGGGATGCGGGATCTCTGCCGCCTGCTGCTCGAGCGCGTACCGACCGTCTGCCTTTTCGTCCGACCGGAGAACGCACCGGCGATCCGCGTCTACGAAGCGATTGGAATGCAGCGGCACGGTTCCTACCGGTCGCTGATCTTTTGATCCGCCTGCTGCGGCTCGCCTTCGCCCTGTGGATCCTGCGGTGGGTCGCCCAGCAGTTTGCGTCCTATGTCACAAGGCATCGGTCACGCACCCAAACGGGTGATGAAGCCTCCCCTGCTTCGACGCCGAAGTAGGGAGCGTGAAGCCCCGCATCACTGCGGCCGCGGGACTTGCCATGGCGATCTTCGTCGTGGCCTCTTTCGTCGTCCTCGACAACACGGGAACCAGCAAGGCTGCTGTCAGCCACACCTGCTCGGCGACCGACCGGCAGTTCCTCGGTGCCGCGGAGCTGAACATGGCGGCGCTCGGCACGCTCTCGCAGGACTACCTCCAGGGCGACGCCAAGGCCGACGACGTGATCTTGCAGACGGACTCCGCGGTCACGAGCCTGCTCAACACGAATCCGAGCGATCCGTCACTTTCGAAGACGCAGAAGATCCTACGCGCGATGTTCCTGGAGTACGGTCGGGCCATCCGCGCCGACAAGCATCACCACGATCCGGGCAAGTACATCTACCGGGCCTACGGGCTGGCGAATTTCGCGCACGACATCCTGTCCCAGGCGAAGCCCGCACTCGCCAAGCGCGGCTGCGACGTCTCACCCCTGCTCTAGTTATTTCAGGAATTCCACCGCGTCGTCGACAACGCGGAGCCGGAAGATGCGGTCCTTCAGATCGGGGTGCGGCTCGAGCAGGTGGTCGAGCTCCTCGAGCGCTTCTTCGACCTCGGCATCGGGGCCGTCGATCAGCTTCTCGACGGCGAGGCGAGCTCTGTCTCGCAGGACGTCGGGAAGCTCTTGGACCGCGCGGCGGGCTTCCTCCTGCTCTTCGGTCCATTCCGCAGCCTGCTTCTCGGACTGGCGCTTCCGCCAGGCCTGAAAGAACTCGGCCATGTCCGGAACATCGGCCGACGGACCCTGGCCGGCAATCCCTCGCCTGTCTACGCTGCTCTCGTGGACACGGAGAGGCTGCGCGAACGGGTCGAGGAGCTGGTCCGCAGGCACGATCTGATCGCGCCGGCTGGGGACGTGACCTGCCTCGTCTCCGGCGGCGCCGACTCGACCTGCCTCTGGCACGTCCTGACGGAGCTCGGCTATCGCGTTTCGGCTCTGCACGTGAACCACGGTTTGCGGGGCGCAGCCTCGGACGAGGATGCGCGCTTCTGCGCCGAGCGCTTCGGCGCGGAGGTGGTCGACGGCAGCGGCGGGCTGACCGAGGACGATTGGCGCAGGAGCCGGTACTCGTTCGCGACCGACCGTCTCCGGGCCACCGGCCACACCGCCTCGGATCAGGTCGAGACGGTCCTGTACAAGCTCGTCGCCAGCGGGGTGGCGAAGGGGATCAAGGTGCGTCGCGAGGACGGCGTCGTCCGTCCGCTGCTCTCCGTCTGGCGCGCTGAGACGGAGGAGTACTGCCGTGCCGAAGGGCTCGAGTTCCGGACCGACGAGTCCAACAGCGACACGAAGCGCGGCCTGATCCGCGACGAGATCCTCCCGCGTCTGCGCGAGCTGCATCCCGCCGCCGAGAGCAATCTGCTCCGCCTCGCGGAAGGGGAGCCGACAGCGCTGGACGAGCTGCTTGCGTCGACAGCCGGGTCGAGGCGGCTCGATCTCGGCGCCGGTCTGACCGCCGTGCGCGAGTACGACCGCGTCTGGCTCGAGCGCACGCCGGTCGCACTCGACGGCGAGGTGCGCTGGGGCGAATGGCGGATCGCCTCGAGGCTCCCAGGCCTTAAGGTACGAGCCTGGCGCGCCGGCGATCGGCTCGCTGGGAGATCGAAGAAGATTCAGGACGTGTTCGTCGACGCGAAGATCCCCCGTTCCGCACGCGAGTCGTGGCCGCTTGTCGTGCGTGGAGACGACGTGGTCGCGGTGCCGGGCATCGTCGAGGCGGAAGGAGTGCGCGTCGAACGTGTCCCAGACTGAGCTCGAGCGCGGCGTTTCGGCTGTCCTCATAGATGAGGACCGTCTGCGGTCGCGGGTGGTCGAGCTCGGGGAGGAGATCTCGGCCGATTACGCCGGCCGGGACCTGCTGCTGATCGGCGTCCTCAAGGGCGCCGTCTTCTTCATGGCCGACCTGATGCGGACGCTCGCGATCCCCTGCGAGATCGACTTCATGGCGATCTCGAGCTACGGGGCCCAGACCGACTCGTCGGGGGTAGTCCGGATCCTCAAGGACCTGGACATCAACATCGAGGGCCGCAACGTCCTCGTCGTCGAGGACATCATCGACTCGGGGCTGACCCTCTCGTACCTGATGCGGAACCTCGAGGCCCGCGAGCCCGCCACCCTCGAGGTCTGCGCCCTCCTGACCAAGCCGGACCGGCGGGAAATCGACGTTCCCGTCCGCTACATCGGCTTCGAGATCCCGAATCGTTTCGTCGTCGGCTACGGGCTGGACTTCGCCGAGCGATACAGGAACCTGCCCTATGTGGGCGTATTGGATTCGGAGTTGGTGCCCGAGGGCGCCTGAATTAGCCCGGATCACCCCCGTTTGGGGCTGCTGTAGCTCAAACCTAGGCTGGTACCCTGCCGAAAGAGGTCTAGTGAATAGATTCTTCCGCAGCGCGCTCTTCCCCCTCGTCATCATCGCGGCGCTCGTTTGGCTGGCCCTCCAGACGCTGGGCGGCCACAGTCAGCCCACCTCGAAGCTGACGCTCTCGCAGGTCCAGCAGAAGATCGAGGCCTGCAACACGGTCGCCGGGAGTGGGTGTGACTTCGCGCAGATCGTCTTCAACCCGAACAAGCAAGCGCTGAACTACACGCTCACCGACAAGACGAAGGGCTCCGTCCACTATCCGAGCGACCAGTCGGCCGCCGACCTCCAGAAACTGATGGCCCAGCACAACGTGAATTTCGACTCGAAGGGCACGGGCGGTTCCCCCTGGTGGTCGATCCTCACGTCGCTGCTGCCGTTCGTCTTGCTGTTCGGCTTCTGGATCTTCCTGATGAACCAGGTGCAGGGCGGCGGCTCGAAGGTGATGTCGTTCGGAAAGTCGCGTGCGAAGCGGATGACTCCGGACTCGCCGAAGATCGGGTTCAAAGACGTCGCCGGGGTCGAGGAGGCGGTCGAGGAGCTGCAGGAGATCAAGGAGTTCCTCGAGAACCCGAAGAAGTTCCAGGCGCTCGGCGCGCGCATCCCCAAGGGTGTGTTGCTGTACGGGCCGCCCGGTACCGGCAAGACGCTGCTGGCGCGCGCAGTCGCGGGCGAGGCCGGCGTGCCGTTCTTCTCCATCTCGGGATCCGACTTCGTCGAGATGTTCGTCGGTGTCGGCGCCTCGCGCGTGCGTGACCTCTTCGAGCAGGCCAAGCAGGCTTCGCCGTGCATCGTGTTCATGGACGAGATCGACGCGGTCGGCCGCCATCGCGGCGCGGGTCTCGGCGGCGGCCACGACGAGCGCGAGCAGACCTTGAACCAGCTGCTCGTGGAGATGGACGGGTTCGAGCTGAAGGACAACATCATTTTGATCGCGGCCACCAACAGGCCGGACATACTCGATCCGGCGCTGCTGCGACCTGGTCGCTTCGACAGGCAGATCGTCGTCGACCGTCCCGACCGCAACGGGCGCAGCAAGATCCTGTCGGTGCACACCAAAGGAAAGCCGCTCGCGTCGGAGATCGATCTCGACACGCTGGCTGCCGGCACGCCGGGCTTCACAGGCGCCGACCTGGCAAACCTCGTCAACGAGGCGGCGCTGCTCGCGGCGCGCCGCGGCAAGAAAGTGATCGAGCAGGAGGAGCTCGAGGAAGGGATCATGCGTGTGATCGCCGGCCCGGAGAAGAAGACGCGTCTCTTCTCCGAGGAGGAGCGGAAGATCACCGCCTACCACGAGCTCGGCCACGCGATCGTCGGCCACTACCTCGACGGGGAATCCGACGTCCACAAGATCTCGATCATCGGCCGCGGGCAGGCGCTCGGGTACACGATCTCGCTGCCGCGCGAGGACCGGTATCTGACGACGAAGCAGACTTTGATGAACCAGTTGGCGATGACGCTCGGCGGCCGCGCCGCAGAGGAGATCGTCTTCAACGAGGTCACTACGGGCGCAGCGAATGACCTCGAGAAGGTCACGCACACCGCGAAGCAGATGATCATGCGCTTCGGGATGAGCGAGAAGCTCGGCCCCCGCGTGCTGGGTCGTAACCACGACATGCCGTTCCTCGGCCGCGAGATGGGCAACGAGCCCGACTACTCCGAGGAGATCGCGCGCGAGATCGACGACGAGATCCGCCGCGTGATCGAGGAAGCCCACATGACGGCAACCGAGGTGCTCAAGGAGCACAGCGACGAGCTGCACCGGATCTCGCTGATCCTCATCGAGCGCGAGACGATCGACAAGGATCAGTTCGAGCGCCTGCTCGCCGGCGAGGACGAGGAAGCCGTCTTTGCGGAGAAGACCCCGGCGCCGAAGACGGAGCCCGAGCCCGAAGCCGAGAAGAAGCGGAAGCCCGAGCCGAAGACCCGGCCGTTCCCGATCCCCGGGGCGACCATGCAGCCTCCGCCGCCCGAAGGCGCTAAAGGCTAGCCCGGGCCTGGTACCCCCTCGGGGTATCATGGCTCGATGACCTCGGTCGAAACTCCCAGCCGCCTCGAGCTCGAGATCGGTGGCATGTCCTGCGCCTCCTGTGCAGCACGGGTCGAGAAGGAGCTCAACCAGCTCGAAGGGGTCTCCGCGAGCGTCAACTACGGGACTGAGCTGGCATCTGTTGCGTACGACCCGGGTCACGTGCACCTGCCCGATCTGGTGCGCACTGTGGAAGAAGCTGGTTACACGGCGGCGCTTCCGTCCGACGCCGACGCAGAGGCCGATCCGGTCCGGCCGCTGCGGTTGCGGCTGCTCGTGTCGAT
>DASVEU010000002.1:0-2234 GCA_036380395.1 Gaiellaceae bacterium | reverse complement strand
CGCCGTCATGTCGCAGCCCATGGTGCCGGTCACGTTGATGCGGTAGAGCCCGGGTGGACCGCGGGTGGGTCCGACCCAGCTCACGACCGGCTCTTCGCCTCCCATTCCGACTGCGGGCACCACGCCGTCCGGGTACAGGCTCGAGCTGAAGAGGTCGGGGAAGATCTCGCCGGCGTCGCTCTGCGGGTCGTTGTTGAACGAGCTGATGGCGATGAAGTACTCGCCCGGGCCCGACGGCGAGAAGGCGTGCGCGCTGGGGAGCCGCGAGCCGTGGATGCCGAGGCTGGCGTCGTCGTTCGAGTAGACGCCGCGGCCGTTCGAGTCGAAGAGGAAGAGCTGCGTGTCGAGCGTCGTCGCGCCGACCGTCGTGGCCGAGAAGGACACGCCGTTGGTGAGACACACCCGGTAGACGTCCACGTCCGCGCCACCCGTGAAGCTGCCGAAGATCGACGTGACGGCGCCGGACCCGAGGTCCTGCGCGGTCGATGGCAGATCGCCGGCGTCGCCGCTTTCGGTAGCGGCGAACGCGCTGGGCGCAAGCCCGAGCGAAACGGCGACTGCTACTGCTGTGATGGCGATTCTGGTGAGACGTGGTGTCACGGGTTTCCTTTCCCGCGGCACGGAGGGAACTGCTGTCTCAATCGGCCGTTCGGGGGCCGTCCGTTACTGCCTATCCGTCCGTCTGGACGCCCCGGATTGGCCTAGAAGACGGGAGTTTCAGTGTACGTCCCGAAAACCTGCTGCAGCGATTGCACGATTTCGCCCTCCGAAGCGTGCGCCCGAGCGCATTCGAGCAGCGGCTCCATCAGATTGCGGTCAGCCGCGGCGGCGTCCCTGAGCTCGGCGAGCGCCGTCTCCACAGCCGCCCCCTCGCGCGCGGCGCGCACGGCCTGCACGCGGCCGATCTGCTTGCGCTCGAGCTCAGCGGGGATGCGCAGGATCTCGAGCTGGCGCTCGTCCTCCTGCTGGTAGCGGTTCACTCCCACGATCACGCGCTCACCACGCTCGATCTCCTCCTGGAGGCGGAAGCTGGCCTCGGCGATCTCGCGTTGGGGGTAGCTCTGCTTGATCGCCTCGACCATGCCGCCCAGCTCGTCGATCTTCGAGAACTCGACGTACGCCGCCTCCTCCAAGCGGTCGGTGAGCGCCTCCACGAAGTACGAGCCGCCGAGCGGGTCGATCGTGTTGGTCACGCCGGTCTCGTGTGCGATCACCTGCTGGGTCCGCAGCGCCACGTGCACGGCCTCCTCGCTCGGAAGGGCGAGCGCCTCGTCGTACGAGTTCGTGTGCAGCGACTGCGTTCCGCCGAGCACTGCCGAAAGCGCCTCGGTGGCCGTGCGCACGATGTTGTTGAGCGGCTGCTGAGCGGTGAGCGACACCCCGGCTGTCTGGGTGTGGAAGCGCATCAGCAGCGAGCGCTCGTCGCGCGCGCCGTAGGTGTCGCGCAGCTCGCGCGCCCAGATACGGCGGGCGGCGCGGTACTTCGCGATCTCCTCGAAGAAGTCGATGTGGGCGTTGAAGAAGAAGCTCAGACGCGGCGCGAACTCGTCCACGTCGAGGCCGCGCTCGATCGCCAGCTCGACGTAGGTGAAGCCGTCCTTCAGCGTGAACGCAAGCTCCTGCTGGGCCGTCGAGCCGGCCTCGCGGATGTGGTAGCCCGAGATCGACACCGGATGCCACCTGGGCATCCGCCGGGCGCAGAACTCGATCATGTCGGTCACGAGCCGCATCGCCGGGTCGACCGGGAAGCACCACTCCTTCTGCGCGATGTACTCCTTGAGGATGTCCGTCTGGATCGTGCCCGCGAGCCGCTCCGGGCCGATGCCCTGCCGCTCCGCCGCCACCACGTAGAACGCCAGCATCACCGCCGCCGGCGCGTTGATCGTCATCGAGGTCGAGACCTCGCCCATGTCGATCCCCGAGAACAGCGTCTCCATGTCATCGAGCGTGTCGATCGCCACGCCCTCGCGCCCAACCTCGCCCTCGGAGCGCACATGGTCGGAGTCGTGACCCATTAGCGACGGCATGTCGAACGCCGTGGACAGCCCCGTCTGCCCGTGGTCGAGCAGGTAGCGGAAGCGCTCGTTCGTCTCCTCTGCGGTCCCGAAGCCTGCGAACTGGCGCATCGTCCAGAGCCGGCCGCGGTACATCGACGGGTACACGCCGCGGGTGAACGGATACTCGCCGGGGAAGCCGATCGCGTCCAGCGGGCCCACGTCCTCCTGCGTGTAGAG
>DASVEU010000001.1:0-2569 GCA_036380395.1 Gaiellaceae bacterium | reverse complement strand
CGGCTCCTCGAGCCGGCCGAGGTCGCGGGAGCGGTCGCCTTTCTCCTCGCCGACACGGGACGTGCGTTCACGGGCGCGCCGCTCGTCATGGACGGCGGCTGGACGGCCCGCTGAACACCGGTGTCAGGCACCGCTCCCTGTCAACCTGTGGAGCGATCGGCACGATCGTGACACGAACGACACCGCCCGTCGCTTGGGCGACCATGTGACCAGGGTCGGCCTGGGGATACATCGGCACACGATCGGCACGGTTTCCGCTTGACAGGCAACAGTGTCTGGCACCGATTCTGCAGTTCGGCTTACGCAGCGCACACGAAATCCACACAGAGCGGTGATTCGATCGGCGCGTCCCCGCCGCTCGGAGGTGCTCGCATGAACGCCCGCTGGCTCGCCGCACTCTCGCTTCTGCCCCTGGCAGCCGTTCTGCTCGTCTCGACGGCGCTTGCGGGTCAGGGGGAGGAGATGCGCGGTTCGCTCGCGAAGCTCCGCGGCGTCAACTTCGTCAGCTCCTGCACGTTCAGCCACGCGGCGAGTGACGACCCGATCGTCTTCTTCGGCAAGCCCGGTGCGTCGCACCACCATTCGTTCGTGGGGAACACGGGGACGCACGCGTCCTCGACGCTGGAGTCGCTCCTGGCCGGTGGCTCGAGCTGCCACCGGCCCGGCGACACGGCCGGGTACTGGATGCCCACGCTGTACGACAACGGGCGGCCGGTGATGCCGAACCACGCGCAGATCTACTACCGGCGGAAGACGATGCGGCACGTCGAGGCGTTCCCGCCCGGCTTCAGGATGGTCGCGGGTGACGCGAAGGCGACCGCGCCGCAGCCACTCCGGATCGCGTTCTGGAACTGCGGCGTCGGCGGTGGCGTCTCGCCGACGAGCGCCGTGCCGACGTGTCCCGACACGCGTAGGAACGCGCTCCGCCTCCATGTCACGTTCCCGAGCTGCTGGGACGGGAAAAACCTCGACAGCGCGTCCCACCAGAGCCACGTCGCCTACCCCGTGGCGGGTCGCTGCCCGGGGAGGTTCTCGCACGCCCTACCGCAGATCTCGCTCATCTACCGCTATCCGGTGACGGGCGGGAGCGGGGTGACGCTCGCCTCGGGCGGTCAGCTCTCCGGTCATGCGGACTTCTTCAACGCCTGGCGGCAGAGCGATCTGCAATCGCTCGTCGACCGCTGCCTGAATGCGCTGCGTCACTGTCAGCGCGGCGCCTGACGCGACGCTGATCGCGATCCAGGAGTGAGTCGGCCGATAACGGGGTAGGAATGGCCCCGCGATGTCGCGCCTTCCAGACTCACCCGTTCACGCCGCGAAGGGTGCCGGCCGCGACTTCGTCTACTCCACTGCCTTCGAAGTCCTCTCGCGGGCCGGCTTCGTCGCCCGCGGGGTGGTGTACGGAATCATCGGTGTGCTCGCGTTCCTCGTCGCCGTGAGCGACAAGGGTAAGCTCACCGACCAGGAGGGCGCGATCAGGACGCTCGCCGACGAGCCGTTCGGTACGACCCTGCTCGTCGTCCTCGCGATCGGACTAGGCGGCTACTCGATCTGGAGACTCTTCCGCGCCGCCCTCGGGCACGGTCCCGAGGCGTCCGACAGCACGATCGATCGCCTCGGCGGGGTCGGGAGCGGGCTCGTCTACGGCGGCCTCTGCATCGCCACGATCAAGATCCTCACAGGCTCGTCGAGCTCGGGCGCCGGCTCTACACCCGACAAGACGACTGCCGGTGTCTTCGACTGGCCCGCCGGACGATGGCTCGTGGGCATCGCCGGGCTCGTCCTCATCGGCGTCGGCGCCTACCAGTTCCTCAAGGGCGCCCGGCAGAAGTTCCTCGAGGAGCTCAAGACCGAGCAGATGGCACCGGAGACGAAGCGGTGGATCACGCGCATCGGCACGGTCGGCCACATCGCCCGCGCGGTCGTCTTCGCGCTGATCGGCTGGTTTCTCCTCAAGGCCGCCTACGAGTTCGACGCGAAAGAGGCTATCGGCCTCGACGGGGCGCTTACGAAGATCGTCACCGCGAGCTACGGCCCCTGGCTCCTCGGTCTCGTCTCGGCCGGCTTGATCGCCTTCGGCGTGTACTCGGTCAGCGAGTCGCGCTACCGCAAGATCTAGGGCGGTTGGCCAGGGACGTTCTCGACGCGAAGGGAGGCTGCTTCATGGCGAACGGCGACAACAGGATGTTCGGTATCGGTCTCGGCGGAGTCCTCGTCATCGCGGGAATCCTGCTCGCGCTCCTCTGGAGCGTCTGGGTCGGAGTCATCGTCGCTCTCGTAGGGCTCGTCGCGTTCGGCGGGTTCGCCAAGGGCCGCTGGTACTAGAGCTTCCCGAGGAACGACTCGAACGGCGACGTGCTCGCTCCTGCGGCCGGGGAGCGAGCCCGGCCGCAAGAGCGGCTCGGCTCAGTTGCCGAAGGCAGCGCGGCAAAGAGCCGTGATGTCGATCCGTCCTGCTTGAACTGACCGACCGAACGGCCGCGCGTCGGGTTGTCCGGGTCGGACGGGTTGTTCACGACCGGTCCCGGCGACTGCGTCGGGACGACGTTCCCGCCCTTGCTGCCCGGCG